>NZ_JBTIWT010000014.1:0-149474 GCF_054353775.1 Bacillus sp. 5w2
GCCTCCATCCGGCTGTTTGTCTCCATCTGGTTGTTTATCTTCACTTTTAATTGGTTCAAGTTTGTCTTGTTCAAATACAAGTTGTACGTCATGCGTTTGTTTATAATTTTTTGATGCCATCTCAATAAATACTTTTGTATTTAGTTTTTTTGATAAATCAGCTACTTCAAACTCTACTACTCTTGTATCTTTTTCTTTATCTTCACTCACTACTTTTGCATCAACAAATGCACCATCTTTTTCTGTTTGGAAATTTTTAATTAATGAGCTACTCTTTAGCGTTACAATTGCTTTTTTCTTACCATTTTCTACTTTCAATACTCCTGGATTTTTCATGTAACTATTCATTTTAGATTCTTCATCTGTTTTATCTTTTAATACTTTGAAAGGAATACTGTACGCACCATCTTCAATTGTGTTAGAATTTGGTTGTTGATTTGGGTCAGGCTTTTGGTCGGGCTTCTGACCTGGATCCGTAGTTTCATTTGGATCTGGCTTATTAGCTGGGTCCTCTTTTTCATCTGGTTTTTCTACATGAATTGGTGTAATACTATTTTGGTCGAATGAAATACGAATGTCATAGTAATGATGATAATTAAACGCATCAATATCAACTTTTACTTTTGCATTTAATATCTTCTCTACATCTTCCACATCAAATTCTACTACTCTTGTATCTTTTTCTTTATCCTCACTAATTACATTTGTCTCAACGAGCTGACCTGCTTTTTCTGTTTCAAATTTCGTAATCCATGAACTATGCGTTAACGTAAAGGATACTTTCTTTTTCCCATCCTTCACTTTTAAAGTTCCTGGACTTACAGAGTATTGATTCATCATGGATTCTTCATCTGATTTGTCTTTAAGAACTTTGAAACCAATTGAATATTCACCGTCAGCTAGTTGACTAGCAGCTTGAACCGCAAGGGGTTGTAATGTTGATACGAATGTAAATACCATTAAAAACATCGCAACAACCATTTTAAAATATTTATTCAATGGAATACCGCTCCTTTATTTAGTTTTGACGTACTTTACGGATTAAGAAAACACCTGAAATTAGAATTAGCGCTGCAAACAATCCAATACGTGCTTCATCGCCTGTTTTGGGGTTATCTGTTTTTTCAGCTTTTCCATTTTCATTTTTTGTTTCTTTGTTCGCTTCTTTAGCTGTTTCCTTACTCTCTACTTTTGTTTTCTCTTCTTTTACTTGTGTATCTGTTTTCGCTTGGTCATTATTTTTTGTTGTAGCAGCTACACCGTTATCGCCACCTACCGCTTTTACATTTGCATCAAACGCAAAGCGAATTGTGTAGTGATGGTCATAATTCACATCTGGTACAACAACATGAATCTTTACAGCTGCTGGTTTAGATAAGTCGTCTATTTTAAACTCTACAGTTCTTTTATCTGCTGATTCATCTTTACTAACAACTTTCGCATCAATAAAATTCCCATTCTCAGGTGCTTTAAATTCTGTAATCCAAGCACTATGATTCATCGGAATTTGTACTCTCATCTCACCATTTTTTACAACTAACTTAGCTGGTTTTTCAAAATAATCATTTGCCATTGAAGCTGAATCATTTTCCGCTTTTTGAATGACATAGTTAATATCATAAGTACCGTCAGCTAGTTGTGCTGAAGCTTTCCCATATGGCATGACAAGAACAGCTAGCATACATACGAACGTTATAATAAAAGCGGGTAATACAGAAATCTTTCTCATTTGGCTTACTTCCTCCTTGTTTATCTTTCATCCACACTCTTTTGAAAATGATAATTATTCTCAATTTATAAGAAAAAAATAATAATCCTCTACCATTATTTAATTGTACTTTCTTTATGTACTGTAGATATTATTGATTATCATTCTCACTTGATATTAAAAATAATATCCCTCTCTATTCCGTATAAAGAGCGATTCCTATTTTAACATAAGTCCCTATCCTATTTGTTGATTATCATTCTCAATGAAACTCAAAAAAAATAAAACTATCCATTTTCCTACTCTATCACCTCTATCTACAAAAATGATATCGTTATAGAAAACCTTATACCTTTCACTCCTCACTTTCCTTCCAATATTTCCACAACTAAGTCAATCTTAGCCTACTCGTAAATTTTTTGTCAACTATATTACGTATAAAATTTTTAATATCTAAATTTCTCTATATACGGCTTTTTCTACAAAAAAAGAGGCTTTCTTTCATAGAAAGCCTCTTTCCTCTATTTTTCTACAGCAATTTCCTGCTTTTGAAACTTAGAAACTATATAACCAAATCCTATACCGATTATGCCTGGAACTAGCCAACCAATGCCTACACTATATAATGGAATCTTATCTAAAATAGGGGCTAGCGCTGCGATTTGAAGGTTTGCATTGTGTAATCCATCAAAGAAACTTATTGCAAATGCTCCTACAATACCACCTACATACATCGCTAATGGAAGACGAACGTAGTTTTCAACAAGTGATAATACAATCAGCACGATACCAATTGGGTAAATTGCAATTAAAATCGGTAATGCTAATGCATTTAACTGAGTTAATCCAAGATTCGCTACCATAAATGCTAATACACAGAAAATGAAAACGACCTTTTGATAAGAAAGCTTTGGTAATAAGGAAGAAAAATATTCCCCACAAGCTGCAACAATACCTACAGAAGTTGTTAAACATGCTGCTGTAATTGCAATTCCTAATAATAAAGTTCCATAACTACCAAACAAATGATTTACAACGTTTGTTAAAATAATTCCTCCGTTTGCTCCCATTCCAAGAGACACACTAGAAGCTCCCAGATAAGCAAGCGCTAAATAAACAAGTAGTAAACCAAGCGCTGCAATAAATCCTGCAAAGATTGTTACTTTTGCAATGCTGTTCTTATTTGTAACACCTTTTGCTTTTAACGCATTAATCACAACATTTCCGAAAACAAGTGCTGCAAGTCCATCTAAAGTTAAATATCCATCAATAAAACCTTTAAAGAGCGGAGCACTATACGCTTCTGTCGGTGCACCAAATTCTCCAATTGGTGTAATAAGTGCTTTACCTACGATAATTGCAATAACAGCTAACAAAATTGGAGTTAACACTTTACCAATGCGCCCCACTAATTTCGACGGATTTAAAGCTAGATAGAAAGTTACGGCAAAGAAAATAAATGTAAAGATAACAAGTGGATATGATTGACCAGCTATCTCACTTGGTAAAAACGGTGCAATACTCATTTCATAAGCAACAGTTCCTGTACGCGGTACACTTACGAATACGCCTAAACATAAATAAATTGCAGTGATAAAAACTAGTGCGAATATAGGGTGTACACGCCCTGCTAGCTCATTAATATCTCCCTTTAAAGCTATAACAATTACCCCTAATAACGGTAGCCCAACTCCTGTTACAATAAAACCAAACAACGCGATCCATACATCTGTTCCAGCACCTTGTCCTAATGCTGGTGGAAAAATCATATTACCCGCACCGAAAAATAGTGCAAATAACATTAAACTTATTGCAAACATCTCAGAAAACTTTAAAGATGATTTCATTTCTACTAACCTCCTAATTTTTTATTTAACAAAATATTCTGAATTAAAATCCGTCATATATCCTCTTTCAAGCATACTTCCCCATAAAAGAACGCAAAAAACACCCGTCCCTAACAAAGGGACGAGTGTTGAAATCGTGGTTCCACCCTTATTCTAATAAAATGAATTTATAACGAAATAAGCTCATTTTATAGCTCGTGTAAATTGATAACGGTTTTATCCGCCAAGAATTACAATGCATCATGCATGCAGTTCACTCTTGAAGTTTAGAGGTGGTAAGCTTGTCTTTTCGTATTAGGAAGCTCACAGCCTAAGGCTTCCCTCTCTGAGAATCGTAGAAAACAACTCATGTCCTCATCATTACTTTTATAAAATATCTTGTCGAAACTTGTTGTTTTTTATTATATGGGCTATTTTTTAAAAAATCAATAGTTTTATTTTTTCTGACAAAAAAATATAGGGAGAAAATTTCCCCTCCCTATAACTGCCCTATTAATAATTCTAATTCTTCAGCTGTAATGTCTCTCCACTTTCCTACTTCAAGATCATTTAGCTCTATATTCATAATGCGTTCTCGCTTTAGTTTTGTCACAGTAAACCCGAAAGCACGGCTCATTCTACGAATTTGTCTGTTCATCCCTTGCGTTAAAACGATGCGAAATGTAGACTGATCAACTCTCGTCACTTTACATGGCTTCGTCATGCCATCTTTAATCTTTACACCGCTGGACATCTCATCAATAAACCAATCTGTAAAAGGTTTATCGACTGTGACAACATATTCTTTCTCGTGCTCATGATCACCATGTAAAATTTGATTCGCAATCGCACCATCATTTGTTAATAAAATAAGTCCTTCTGACGCTTTATCCAATCGCCCAACAGGAAAGATACGCTCTGGGTAATTGATATAGTCAATAATATTATCTTCAATATGATCGGCTGCTGTACAAGTAATGCCTACTGGTTTATGAAAGGCAATATACACCTTTTCCTTCTCTTCTTTTGCAATAACCTGTCCATCAATCGTCACGACATCACCATCGCTCACAGGTGCACCGTGCGTACATATTTCACCGTTAATAGCCACGCGTCCAGCTTTAATAAGACGATCTGTCTCACGTCTTGAGCAGGATTTTGCTTCGCTTATGTATTGGTTGATTTTCATGTCTTATTCCTTTTCACATATATTAAAAGCGTCAATCTATGGCAATATCATTATGCCACGATTGACGCTTTTTCACTTCGCAAAAACAACTAAATAAATAACCCCAATCACCAAAAATATTCCGCAACAAGCTAACAATACTTTTGCAAGTTTGTCCATAAACATATAATGGTTTCCCCTTTGTTTCGTTGTTTTCTATTTTAATTCGACAACTGTCACGCCTAGGCCTCCCTCGCCCATGTCACCGTAGCGGTAGTTTTTCACGCCGCGATGTTTCTTCAAGTAGTCTTGTACACCTTGGCGAAGCGCTCCTGTTCCTTTACCGTGAATAATTGAGACGCGAGGATAGCTTGCAAGCTGGGCATCGTCTAAATATTTTTCAACACGCATCATTGCATCTTCATAACGTTCACCACGAAGGTCAAGCTCTAAGGAAACGTGATAATCTCTTCCCTTCACACTTGCAACTGCTTTTTTCTCAGTTTGCTTCGGTGTATTAATGTATTCCATATTGGATTCTTTCACTTTCATCTTCAGAATACCAATTTGTACGCTCCACTCTGTATCACTTACCTTTTCAAGTAATTGACCTTTTTGACCGAACGTTAATACTTTTACTTCATCACCTGCGCGTAATTGTTGTTTCGGCGCTGTGTTTTTCACGTTTACTTTTTGTTTCTTCACAAGCTCTGGCGCCGCACCTTCTAGACGGCTCTTCGCTTCAATAAGCTCATGGTCTTTCACGTTTACAAGCTGTGCTTTACGCAATTGACGAAGTTCTTGAATAATGCCTTCTGCTTCTTTCTTTGCAGCTTCGACTTTTTCTTCCCCTTCTTTTTGCGCTTTTAATAATTTTTCATCGCGCTCATCATTAAATTCAATAATTTGACGCTGTAATTCGCGATGCAGTTTTTCAGATTGCTTACGAAGTGCTTCTGCTTCGTTCCAGTCACGTTCTGCGTTCTTTTGACTTTCTTCTAACTTCGCAATCATATTTTCAATTTTGTTTGTATCTGTACTAATGTGGTTACGAGCTTGATCAATCACGCGATCAGATAATCCAAGGCGTTTCGAAATTTCAAAGGCATTACTACGTCCTGGTACACCGATTAATAATTTATACGTTGGGCTTAATGTGTTCACGTCGAACTCAACGCTCGCATTAATAACTTGCTCACGATTATATCCGTATGCTTTTAATTCTGGGTAATGCGTCGTTGCAACAACGCGAGCACCACGATTACATACTTCATCTAAGATTGAAATTGCTAATGCAGCCCCTTCTTGCGGGTCTGTTCCAGCTCCTAATTCATCGAATAAAACTAAGCTTTCAAAATCAGCTTTTTCTAAAATATCAACAATGTTCACCATATGTGAGGAGAACGTACTTAAACTTTGTTCAATCGATTGCTCATCACCGATATCAGCAAAGATATTTTTGAATACACAAATCTCTGATTCATCCATTACTGGAATATGAAGACCAGATTGTGCCATTAGTACACAAATACCAACTGTTTTCAGCGTAACTGTTTTACCACCTGTATTCGGTCCTGTAATAACAATTGTCGTGAAATCTTTACCTAACATAATATTATTTGGCACGATAATTTCCGGATCAATAAGCGGATGACGTGCTTGTCTTAAATCCATATAGCGCTCGTTATTTACGATTGGCTTCGTTGCTTTAATACGCTTCGCATAAAAAGCTTTCGCAAAGATGAAGTCAAGATTCGCAACTACTTCTACGTTCGATAAAACGATATCCGCTTCTACTGCCACTTCTTCTGTTAACATCAATAAGATGCGTTCGATCTCTTGTTTTTCTTTCACTCGTGCTTCTTGAAGCGCGTTATTTAATTCTACAATGACTTGTGGTTCAATAAATAACGTTTGTCCAGAAGCTGATTGATCGTGAACAATACCGCCATATACGCCGCGGTATTCTTGTTTTACTGGGATTACGTAACGTTCGTTACGAATCGTTACAATCGCGTCAGACAGCATCTTTTGCGCGTTGGAAGAACGCGTCATGTTTTCTAACTTTTCACGAATACGGCTTTCCGCAGTACGAATTTGAGTACGAATACCACGCAGTTTATCACTTGCGCTATCGACTACTTCACCGCCATCACCGATGCAATTTGTAATCTTCTTTTCTAAATCATATAAAGATACAATTTGAGCAACATGAGTTTCTAAAATGGGAAGCTCGACACCATTATCAACCATATCTTCAATGAAACGTTTCATATTGCGACTACCATACATCGTATTGGCAATATCCAGTAGTTCATTCGGGCTTAACATACTTCCAATCTTTGCACGCTTCACATTTGAGCGAATATCCGTAATACCACCTAATGGTGCATTACCTTTCAAACGAATGACTTTCGCTGCTTCATCCGTTGTATCTTGCATTTCTACGATTTCTTCAAAATCAGTGCTCGGCACTAAATGCTTCACTTTGTCACGGCCAAGTGAAGAGGCTGTATGTTCAAGTAATTGTTCTTTTACTTTATTGTATTCTAATACACGCAACGTTCTTTCTAACATGTTGCAGGTCCCCCTTGTGTTACTTATTACGTTTAATATAGTCTAATAAACGTTCAATATCCCATGTGTTAATTACGTTATCTTTTTGAATCCAACCTTTACGTGCCGCTGCTACACCTGTTTCCATATCTTCTAACATTTCAAGCGTATGAGCATCCGTATTAATCGCTACTTTTACACCAGCATCTTGTGCTTGTTTTAATAATTTCGCGCTTAAATCTAGACGGTTTGGATTCGCATTTAATTCTAAAACTGTATTTGTCTCTTTTGCGAGTTCAATTAATAAATCTGTATCTACATCATAACCCTCACGACGTCCAAGAAGACGTCCTGTCGGATGAGCAATCATTGTGACATGCTTATTCTCTAGCGCAGCGCGAAGACGTTTCATAATCGTTTCACGGTCTTGTGAGAAGCTAGAGTGAATCGCTCCAATAACATAGTCTAATTCTGCTAGTACTTCATCATCAAAATCAAGTGTTGCATCCGGTAAAATATCCATTTCAATTCCGCGTAAAATTGTAATGTCTGGATACTTTTCATTCATACGTTCAATTTCTTTCGCTTGTTCACGAAGGCGCTCTTTCGTTAAACCGTTCGCTACTTTCAAGTATTGTGAGTGATCAGTGATTGCCATAAACTTATATCCACGAGCGCGGCACGCTTGTACCATTTCTTCAATAGAAAAAGCACCGTCACTCCACGTTGTATGCATATGTAAATCACCTTGTATATCGGAAAACTGAATTAAGTTTGGATACTCTTTAATTAATTCAATTTCTTTTCCATCTTCACGCACTTCTGGCGGGATAAACGGAAGACCGAAATGAGCAAAGAACTCCTCTTCTGTTTCAAACGTCTTCACTTCACCTGTTTCTAAGTTTTCTACACCGTACTCACTAATTTTCTCGCCTTTATCTTTTGCGATTTGACGCATTTTCACGTTATGGTCTTTTGATCCTGTGAAATGGTGAAGCGTTGTAATAAATTCTTCTGGTTTTACTAAACGGAAATCGATTGAAATATCATATTCATATTGAAGACGAACAGAAACTTTCGTATCTCCACTTGCGATTACTTCAATCATATTATCGAATTGCAGTAAATGCTCACGTACTGCTACTGGTTCTGTCGTTGCAATGATAAAGTCTAAATCTTTCACTGTTTCACGAACACGGCGCAAACTACCAGCGCGAGAGAAACGAATTACTTCAGCAATATTCGACAATTTCTCCTCTATTTCCCCGGCAATAGGCAATACCATCGCGATTGGTAAACGCTCTGGACGAGAGCCTACTTGATCAATTGCTTCTAATATTTTCTCTTCTGTCTTCTTACCGAAACCTGCTAAAGCTTGTACTTTATTTTCCTCACAAACCGCTTTTAGCGATTCCATATCAACAACACCAAGTTCTTTATATAACTTAGCTACCTTTTTACCACCAAGGCCTGGTAATTTTAATAACGGTAATAAGCTACTTGGCACTTCTTTTTCAAGCTCTTGTAATACTTCAGATGTTCCCGATTCTATATATTCTTGAATAACTGCCGCTGTTCCTTTTCCGATACCTGGAATCTTCGTGAAATCTTCAATTTCAGAAAGACTGCGATCGTCACTTTCTAATGCTGCTGCCGCCTTACGAAATGCAGATATTTTAAATGGATTTGCGCCCTTTAGTTCCATAAAAAGCCCGATTGTCTCTAGTAATTTAATAACTTGTTTTTTATTTACTTTCATCATTACCCCGCCTTTCTTTCATAGAAAAAAACTCCTCTTTCCGAAAAAAGAGAAGTTATACTCTGCTACCTGTCTGCCATAGTTCCTTCACCTTTTCAGAGAGAATCGGTGTATCGTCTACAATTATTTTGCTAATTGATGATTTTTGTAATGGTGTTTGTACTTGTTCAATCGGAAGAATGTTTCCAATGATAATTAAGACAAACAAAATAATATATACTTCTAAAAATCCGAGGATTGCCCCCGCAAACGCATTTACTTGCTTTAAAACCGGTATTTCTGCAAACATATTTAACAAATTACCAAGTAACGAAAGTGCAATTTTTGTGATAATAAACAATATGATAAACGCAAGCGCTTGATAAAATACTGTCTCAATATTATTTGCATCAATCCATTCTGGAACAGATACGTTTTTATCAAATGGATACGGAATAAATTTCGCAAGTGCTGGCGCTAAATCTTTACAGTACCAGTATGCAACAAGGTATGCGATAATAAAGCTTGTTAACTTTACAAGTTGCAGAATAAACCCTCTGCGTAAGCCGAGGAAAAATCCCATAACAAGCAGTAAAATGATAATAATATCAATCATGTTATTCCATTCCTTTTTTTGTCATACTTTCTTTCAATTTCTCATGTTCTTCTTTTAATTTTATGTAATCGTGTATGACGTTTACCGCCGTCAATACCGCTAGTCTACTCGTGTCAAGCGAAGGATTCTTGGCATTGAGTTCGCGCATTTTATCATCCACAATCGCTGCTACCATGCGGATATGACTTGTACTTTCATCGCCAACAACTGAATATTGCTGACCATAGATTTCTACATTAATTCGACTTTTCTTTCCCTTTTGTTGTGACAACTCACCGGCCTCCAATCACGTACAGAATCCTAAAGTTTATCATACCATGAACCTTCATAATATGGAAACAGAAAGAACAATCCGATATGATAAAAATAACAATATAAAAAAAGGGGCGACCATTATGTCAAATTCTATCGTAATTCAAACAAATTCTACAGTAATTGAAGACATGAAACAACAATATAAACACTCGCTTAGCCCGAAAATCCCGCAAGGCGGGATCTTCATGGCAAAGGTACCATCTTGCACAATTACAGCGTATAAATCTGGAAAAGTAATGTTCCAAGGCGGACGTGCTGAAGCAGAGGCTTCTCGTTGGCAAACTGTCTCTCAAACACCGAAAACAGCTGTAAAAAAATCTGTCGATTCACACCGTTATGCACCGCCTACTTCCATTGGTACAATGTCTATCGTAGGGTCAGATGAAGTTGGTACTGGTGATTTCTTCGGGCCGATGACAGTAGTTGCTGTATATGTGGATGCGAAGCAAATTCCACTTTTAAAAGAACTTGGTGTAAAAGACTCTAAAAACTTAAATGACGATCAAATTACTGCCATTGCGAAACAACTTCTACACGTTGTTCCTTACAGTTCTCTTGTCCTTCATAATGAAAAATATAACGAACTATTTGATAAAGGAAACAACCAAGGTAAGTTAAAAGCTTTACTACATAATAAAGCTATTACAAACTTATTAGCTAAAATTGAGCCTACAAAACCTGAAGGCATCTTAATCGACCAATTCACACAACCTGATACATACTACAAATATTTAGCAAAACAAAAACAGGTACAGCGTGAAAATGTTTACTTCGCGACGAAAGGCGAAAGCGTCCATTTAGCAGTAGCCGCTGCTTCTATTTTAGCTCGCTACTCATTCGTAAAACAGTTTGACGAATTAAGTAAAAAAGCTGGTATGCCACTTCCAAAAGGTGCTGGTAAACAAGTTGATATCGCTGCTGCTAAATTAATTCAAAAACTTGGTAAAGAACGATTACCTGAGTTTGTGAAACTGCATTTTGCTAATACGGAGAAGGCGTTTCGCTTATTAAAATAGTATCGACAAAAACAGGAGCCTACAAACTCCTGTTTTTTGTTTCACCCTACTATCGACCTTATATTTTTGTTACAATATAAATATACAGATTATTCAAATTAAGGAAGGGGATTCCCATTTCTACTTCTACAAATGATTCTAAATATCTTACTAGGTGACCCACACGAAAGACAGTTCGAAATTAGAGAAAACATTCAGCTACTAAGTGAACAACGAGAGTTCAACGATTTAATAGAACGCTATGGCCGATCTTTCTTATTAAACTTTCGGATCCGAAGATTTATCGGGAAACACGATGCCCGCTTGTTAATACATAATCCAGCAAAACTACAACACTTCTGTGAGGAACTTGAATGTATGATTAGAAAAAGGAGGTTTTTCATATGAACGCTGTAAAAGTGAAAAAGTTATTATATGTTTTCGTACACCTCGTAGGCCCGCTTTCTTACTTCATTATTTCTACCATTTGGGGAGTTTTATTCACTACTAAATCCACATTCGAAAACATATCTGATAATCTTGGCGTTATGGCCATCTATTACGTGTTCATAAGCTTACTGTGGTTTTTCTATTTAGATCGATTAGACAAAGATGTAGATAACATTACAAAAGAAATTAACGATAATAAGATGTAACACATAAAAAGGAGAGCCGCCAAGACTCTCCTTTTTTATGTTAGCTTCGTTTCTGCTTCTTATTTGATGAAGATACTTTATGAGAACCTGTTTCATGTGTCGTCGTTCCTTGTCCTTCTATTTCTGGAGAACCAAGGCTTGATCTTGAATGATCTTTTTTCACTTTTTTACTCATTTATATTCACCCCTTCGCGTTACTTTTTGCTACGAGGTACTAAACTATTCAAAATAAAAAGCGAGAGGAAATCCTCTCGCTTTTTTCATATTTTAGAACTCAGAAGAACCTGGAGTTCTTGGGAATGGAATTACGTCACGGATGTTAGCCATGCCAGTGATATACATTAGGAAGCGCTCGAAACCTAGACCGAATCCAGCGTGTTTTGTACCGCCGTATTTTCTAAGTTCTAAGTACCACCAGTAGTCCTCTTCGTTCATACCTAATTCTTTAATTCTGTCTACTAAAACGTCCATTCTTTCTTCACGTTGACTTCCGCCGATTAATTCGCCGATGCCAGGAACTAGAAGGTCAGTAGCAGCTACTGTTTTTCCATCTTCATTCATACGCATGTAGAACGCTTTAATGTCTTTCGGATAGTCAGTTACGAATACAGGGCGTTTGAAGATCTCTTCTGATAAGTATCTTTCATGCTCTGTTTGTAAGTCAATACCCCATTCTACTGGGTATTTGAAGTCAGCACCTGATTCTTGAAGTACTTTAATTGCTTCTGTATATGTGATACGACCGAAGTCAGAGTTAATCACATTGTTCATACGCTCTAGAACTGTCTTATCAACGAAGCTGTTGAAGAATTCCATTTCTTCTGGCGCATGCTCTAGTACGTATTTCATTGCATATTTCAGCATATCTTCTGTAAGATCCATTACGTCACCTAATTCAGCGAATGCAATCTCAGGCTCAACCATCCAGAACTCAGCAGCGTGGCGAGTTGTGTTTGAGTTTTCTGCACGGAATGTAGGTCCGAATGTGTATACATCACGGAATGCTAATGCATAAGCTTCAGCGTTCAGCTGTCCACTTACTGTTAAGTTTGTTTCTTTGCCGAAGAAGTCTTTTGCTTCATCAACTTGTCCGTCTTCACCTTTTGGTACGTTGTTTAAATCTTGCGTTGTTACGCGGAACATTTCGCCAGCACCTTCTGTATCACTACCAGTGATGATTGGTGTGTGAACATGTACGAATCCACGCTCTTGGAAGAACTGGTGAATCGCAAATGCTGCGATAGAACGTACGCGGAACGTTGCAGAGAATGCATTTGTTCTTGGACGTAAGTGAGCGATTGTACGTAAGTATTCAAACGTATGACGTTTCTTTTGAAGTGGGTAATCAGAATCTGATAAACCCTCGATATCAATTTTTTCTGCTTTAATTTCAAATGGTTGCTTCGCTCCAGGCGTTGCAATTACTTTACCTTCTACTTTAACTGAAGAGCTAAGTGGAAGTTTTGCAATTTCTTTGAAGTTCTCTAATTCTGTATCGAAAACGATTTGAACGCTTTTGAAGAAGCTACCGTCGTTTAATTCGATGAAACCAAATGCTTTTGAATCACGTAAGTTACGAATCCACCCTGATACTTGTACTGTTTGACCTGCGTATTTATCTGTATCTCTATACAGACTTTTTACTAATGTGTTTTCCATAGTGAAATTCTCCTTTGCTGATATATTTAAATACAAAAAAACCTTTCATCCATAAAGGGACGAAAGGTTAAACTTCGCGGTACCACCCAATTTGTCATAAAGACCAACTTTAACTCGTATGTAATACATACTTCCCGGTTTGTAACAGGCCGGATTCCCGTCTAAGTCTACTCTTGAATACAAGATTCAATTTCGGTTAGCAACTCCAAGGTGTTCTTCACATATACCGCCTCATCAGGCTCTCACCATCCCTGACTCGCTTTGGATTATAGTATATACTACTTTTCCTTATCATCGTCTTTCGTTTTGTTAAACTAAAATTAATGTACTACATTCGAGAGAAAGATGCAAGATGCCAGAAAATATATAAGCGATTTTTATAATATATCGACTTACCGACATCTTTAGACGATTGTGCAATAAAAAAATTGCCGGAATGAATCCGGCAATTTTCTAATTACTTACGTAACTCCGCACCGAATTTCTCTTCTACCGTTGTTAACACACGGTTATGTGCTTCTGTTACTTCTTCGTCTGTTAACGTACGTTCTGCATCGAAGTAGGTCATAGAGAATGCAAGTGATTTCTTGCCTTCTTCCATTTTTTCACCTTCGTATAAGTCGAATAGCGTTACGTCTTTCAGAAGTTCTCCGCCAGTTTCAGCAATAACTTGCTTCATTTCACCAGCTTTTGTTTCTTTCGTTACGACAACAGCCATATCACGTGTCATAGATGGGAAACGTGGAATTGCTGAGTAATAAGTTTCCTCTGCGTCTGCACCGAATACTTTTACAAGAGATAATTCGAATACGAATGTATTTTTCACATCTAATTGTTTTTCTGCTTCAGGATGCAATTGACCGATGAAACCAATTACTTCGCCATCTAATACGATGTCAGCTGTACGACCTGGGTGCATACCTTCACGTTTTGCTGGTGCATATGTGATTTGGTTTGAAACGCCAAGTACGTCGAATAGTCCTTCTAGTACACCTTTCATAACGAAGAAGTCTACTACTTTCTTCTCACCTTGCCATGCATGGTGAAGAGCAAGACCTGTCATTACACCTGCAAGATGTTGTTCTTCTTTCGGAAGTTCTCCTGCTTCTGTTGGCAAGAAGATAGAACCTACTTCGTATAAAGCAACGCTATCGTTTTTACGTGCAACATTGTATGAAACTGCTTCTAACAACTGTGGCACTAAGCTTAGACGAAGTTGGCTACGCTCTTCACTCATTGGAAGTGCAAGGTTTACAGGAGCTTTTTCATTTGGCTCAACCATATATTGCTTCGCTTTATCAGCGCTTGTTAATGAATATGTGATCGCTTCATATAAACCAGCACCCTCTAGGAAGCGACGTACTTTACGACGTTTCGTTTGTGCTGCTGTTAATTTACCACGAGTCATCGTTCCAGAAGGTAATGTAACTGGAATGTGATCATAACCGTATAAGCGGCCCACTTCTTCTACTAAGTCTTCTGAAATTGTAATATCAGGACGACGTGCTGGTACATTCACATGGAATGTTCCTTCTACTTCTGTGAATGGGAATTTCAAGTTTGTGAACATTGTACCCATTTCACTTGCAGAAATATTTGTACCTAATACACGGTTTACTTTTTCAGCAGTAACAGATACTGTACGCTCTTGTACTTGTAAGTTGTCAGCTTCTACTACACCTTCAAGTGCTTCTCCTCCAGCGTATTTCGCCATTAAAGCAGCTGCGTGTTGAATTGCTTCAAATGTACGTGTCGGGTCGATTCCTTTTTCGAAACGTGCACTTGATTCACTGCGAAGACCTAAGTCTTTTGATGTACGGCGCACTGTTTGACCTGCGAAGTATGCAGATTCAATTAAAACGTTTACTGTCTCATTTGTAACTTCAGAATCCGCTCCGCCCATTACACCAGCAACAGCTAAAGCTTTTGTGCCGTTTGTAATTACAAGGTGGTGGCTTTGTAATGTACGCTCTTGATCATCTAACGTTTCAATTTTTTCGCCTTCTTTTGCAAGACGAACAACGATTTCTTTTGAACCTAATTTATCGTAATCGAATGCATGTAACGGTTGACCGTATTCCATTAAAATGTAGTTTGTAATATCAACTACGTTGCTAATTGGACGAATGCCAGCTGCCATAAGGCGAGTTTGCATCCACATTGGTGATGGACCAATTTTTACGTTTTTAACCATTTTTGCAATATATAATGGGTTTTCTTCTTTCGCTTCTACACTTACTGAAATGTAATCAGAAGTTTTTTCTGCAGTTTCTTGTAAGTCGATAGCTGGAAGTTTTACTTCACGGCCATAAATAGCAGCTACTTCATATGCAACACCTAACATATTTAAGCAATCAGCACGGTTTGGTGTTAAACCAAGCTCAAGTACTTCATCATGTAAGTTTAAAATTTCAAGTGCATCTGCACCAACTTCAGCGTCACTTGGGAAGATGAAGATACCATCTGCATATTCTTTTGAAACTAATTTCCCATCAATGCCAAGCTCTTGAAGAGCACAAACCATACCGTGAGAAGCTTCACCACGTAGTTTTGCTTTTTTAATTTTGAAGTTACCAGGAAGTACAGCGCCAACTTTTGCAACTGGTACTTTTAAACCTTTTGCAATATTCGTAGCTCCACAAATAATTTGAACTGGCTCTTCTTCACCGATATCGATTAAGCATTTGCTTAATTTATCAGCTTCTGGGTGTTTTTCACACTCTAATACGTGACCAACTACAACACCTTTTACACCTTTATTTAATACTTCAACACCTTCTACTTCAATACCACTTTTCGTGATTTTGTCTGCTAGTTCTTGTGCTGTTACATCTTTAATATCTACATACTCTTGTAACCAACGATATGATACGAACATACTTATCCTCTCCTTCCCTTACGCTCGTTTGAATTGTTGTAAGAAACGTACATCATTTGTATAGAAATGACGAATGTCATCTACGCCGTATTTCAACATTGCGATACGCTCTGCGCCCATACCGAATGCGAAACCTTGATATTCTTTTGAATCATAACCAGCCATTTCAAGTACGTTCGGGTGAACCATACCTGCGCCTAAAATTTCAATCCAGCCAGTTCCTTTACAAGTGCCGCAACCTTTGCCGTGACACATCATACAAGAAATATCCATCTCTACAGATGGCTCTGTGAATGGGAAGAAACTTGGACGAAGACGGATTTCACGATCTTCACCGAACATCTTTTTCACGAATACTTGTAGTGTACCTTTTAAGTCACTCATGCGAATGTTTTTATCAATTACAAGACCTTCAATTTGCATGAACTGATGTGAATGTGTCGCATCATCGTCATCGCGGCGATACACTTTACCAGGACAAATAATTTTAATTGGGCCTTTTTCTTTATTATTTTCCATCGTACGTGCTTGCACAGAAGATGTATGTGTACGTAATAACGTTTCTTCTGTAATGTAGAATGTATCTTGCATATCACGCGCTGGATGATCTTTCGGTAAGTTTAATGCTTCGAAGTTGTAGTAGTCTTTTTCTACTTCTGTTCCTTCAGCTACTTCATAACCCATACCGATGAATACATCTTCAATTTGCTCAACAACAGCTGTTAACGGATGGTGACAACCTGTTTCAACAGGGCGACCTGGTAGTGTAACATCAATTGTTTCAGTAGCTAATTTCGCTTCAATTACTGCTTTTTCTAAGTTACCAATTTTGTCGTCTAGACGCGTTTGAATCGCTTCACGTACTTCATTTACTAGTGCTCCCATACGTGGACGCTCTTCTGCTGATAATTTTCCCATGCCGCGTAATACTTCTGTAATTGGGCCTTTTTTCCCTAAATACGCTACGCGTACGTCATTTAAGCCCTTTAGCTCTTTCGCTTCTTCAATAAGCTCTAACGCTTTTTGCTTTAGCTCTTTTAAACGTGCTTCCATTTGGAACCCTCCTAATTTTAAAAATAAAAAAACCCCGCTCCCAAAAAGGGACGAGGTAAATTCGCGGTACCACCCTAAATTGACAGAACATGTCTGCCCACTCATTAGTTATAACGGTCAATTCTGACCGGAACGCCTTTACATATACATGGTCCTGGCGCCAACTCCAGAGGTGAATTCACTTCCGTCTACCATAAGAATGCTTTCAGTCTAAGGCATTCTCTCCCTATATGGCGATTTTGTAAGTTACTCTTCTCTATCAACGTTTTTCGTTATTTAACTTTTAATATAATATACTTCAACTTATTATAAGAAGTTTTTTATTTGTTCGCAACTGGGCTTTGTAAATAATACGTTAAAATCCCTGCTGCAACTGCAACATTTAATGATTCTGCCCCGCCGTAAATCGGAATATACAAGTTTTGATCCGTTTTCGCAAGAATTTCTTGGCTTACGCCGCTTCCTTCATTTCCTACAATTAATGCAAAACTACCGACCGGTGTTACTTCACCATACGGAACTCCATTTTCAAGAGCTGTTCCATATACAGGAACGTGTTGTTCTTTTAGCTTGTCTACCCATTCTTCTAAGTTACCTTTTACAACTGGTAAATGAAAAATAGAACCTTGTGTAGAGCGAAGCACTTTACTATTATATGCATCAACGCACCCTTCTCCAAGCACAACGGCATGAATACCAGCTGCATCAGCTGTACGAATAATTGTCCCTAAGTTGCCTGGGTCTTGAAGGCCATCTAATAAAAGAAACTTCCCATCTGCAAGAGCTACTTCACTCTCGTGTTTCTCACAAACAGCAAATACACCTTGCGTCGTTTCTGTTTCACGAAGTACTTTTACGATTGCTTCAGGCACGATATACATTTCCACATCATTAACTGTCCAATCTTTCGGAAGATCTGTCTGATCAGAAACGATAAGTTCTGTTACAACTCCTGCTTTTAAAGCTTCCTCCACTAAGTGGAATCCTTCTACAAAAAATAAACCTTTTTTATCGCGCTCTTTTTTCGTCTGCAGCTTTTTCCACTGCTTCACGCGCGGATTTTGTACTGAATCAATGTTTTTCATAATATGTATTTCCCTCTTTTCTTGTCCTATCATTATAGCCTATTTTTCATACATATTTACATAAAAAAGAACAAAAACTAACGTCAGTTTCAATTCTGAAGAAGAGGTGAGAGCTATGAGTTTTAATTTACGTGGTGCTGTATTAGCGAATGTATCCGGAAATTCACAAGACCAATTACAAGAAACGATTGTCGATGCAATTCAAAGCGGTGAAGAAAAAATGCTGCCAGGTCTTGGTGTTTTATTCGAAGTCATTTGGAAAAACGCTGATGAAAATGAAAAGCACGAAATGTTAGAAACGCTAGAGCAAGGATTAAAAAAATAAGCAATTTGAAAATCACCTTCGCATAAGCCAAGGTGATTTTTTTACGAAAATTTTTTTCTTCTCCTAAACATTTCTACTTTACTAACGCTACCCCGATGGAGTACAATGTTCAAAATACATTTAAACCGATCGATTTTTCTTCATATACACCATTAGATTAAAGGAGTGAATGTTTTATGCACCGTATTACGCTTGAACAAATTTTCAAACACCATATTACACAAAAATACGTAAATCGTTCTGGGATGGTCCACGCGATTGCTGTCGCTTACCATGCGTTTCACTTAGCTAAAAAGCATCACGCCTCAGTCGATGCTGCGACAAAAGCCGGTTTCCTTCATGATATCGGACATCATACGTGGTACACAGGCGGCGAATGGGACTATGACTTATATAAAAAGAATGATATACACGCAATTAAAGGAGCAGAAAGAGCTCATAAATTGCTTATTAGATTAGGAGAACATCCGAAACTAGCAAAAGAAATTTCTATTGCAATTCTTCTTCATACAGATTCTTTCTTAATACAACAAGAAATTGAAAGAACATCTCTTCAAAACATTATTAAATGGGCAGACGAAGCAGATGAAGAACCGGGCGGAGCGCACCATTATAGAACAATTTCTTATGAAAAAGCACTAAAAGCGATTCAGCAGTTAGATCGATTGGTAGAGCGTGAATTACAAATAGAGCAATCGAAATCGAACAATAAGGCAGAACATAGTTATCAATAATAAAAGAGGCATCACTATAGGGTGATACCTCTTTTATTATTTTATGGAAAATACACCTTTGTATGTAATATTTAAACATTACACCCGAAAACGAAATACTTTATAATTAAATATACAAATGTAAAGAGGTGATTTTATAAATGCAACCCGCTACACAACTTTCTAATGAACAGAAATACTCTATGTCATGGGGACAATTTATTAGCTCCGTTTTATTCGCTTTTTTCGGAACCGGACTTATTACTGTGTTCCTCGCAATGCCCTTAACAATTTATACAGCAGGTCTTACAGATAAAAAACAAATTGCCCTGTATGAATCTATCGTAAATACCGCAAGTATCGTATTACAACTAGCCGTGTTGTTATTCTTCATTTTTAAATTCGAACCCGCAAAAAAATTACTACTAAAATCATTTAACTTTAAAGCACTGAAAGAATGGCGTACATACGTATACTTACTTCTTTTCTTCGCTATAAACATTTTACTCAATTACATCTTATTAAATTATATGTTCCAAGACGCAACAAAGCAGCAATCTTCCGCACTAAACTTAGACGTTTTTAAGCAGTATCAAATATTATTACTTCTCGGTTTCGCTATACTTACACCAATTTTTGAAGAACTTATTTTCCGTGGCTTTATACTTCGCTTCTTCTCAGAGCGCTTTCCATTTTGGATTGCAGCGATCTTAACAAGCTTCTTCTTCGGTATCGTTCATACATACTCACTTGGAGTAATGGTCATTACTTTCTTCATGGGATTATTAATGGCCATTTTATGTAAAAAAACAAAATCCATTATTCCAGCTATGTTATTTCATATTATGAATAATATGTTGGCATTCTTGAGTTAGAAAGAGGTATCATCGCGATACCTCTTTTTATTCTTTTATCACAACCTCAAACTCCTCCGTTTGCACAGAACATCAATGTAAAATTATTAAGGTCTGTAAATATTAGCTTCAAAATATCATTTTTACTACAATGATGACTTTTTTGTATAAATATTCTATAATCTTTATATATAACTATTAAATCAACAAGGATAGGTGATTCACTATTATACAAGCCACGCAACTAACTTACCCACAAAAGCACTCTATGTCACTCTCACAATTTCTATTTTCGCTTGTTTTCGCGATTTGGGGAACAGGATTTCTAGCCGATCTCTTTATAGGCCTTCCTACCGTTATTTATACAGAAGGTCTAACTGATCCAAAACAAATTACTTTAGCAAAATCACTTACTACTTTTGGAAGGCATTTATTTGTATTGTGCATTTTATTAATTTTAATTTATGCATATAAACCGTTAAGAAATTTAATTGTCCCAACACTAAACTTTACAGCATTAAAAAAAGTAAGCACATACATCTATATCATCCTTTTTTACGGACTACATATCGTTAATGATACATTTATAATTAATAATATTTTTCCTGATGCGGTAAAAGAACAGTCATCCGCTTTAGACCTAGAAATGTTAAAACAATACAAACTGTTATTGCTAATAGGTGGCGCTATACTTGTACCTATTTTTGAAGAACTTATAGTCCGCGGTATTATTCTTCACTTCCTACAACAGCGCTTCCCCTTTTGGATTGCAGCACTTGGATCTAGCTTCCTCTTCGGAATAGGTCATATATACTCAACTGGTGTGATGTTTAGTATGTTCATCATGGGTCTATTTATGGCCATTTTATGTAAAAAAACAAAATCCATTATTCCAGCTATATTACTTCATATTATGAATAATATGTTAGCCTTTTTAGGATAAAAAGAGGTATCATCGCGATACCTCTTTTCACTCTTTTATCACAACTTCAAACTCTTCTTCCGTTAACACTTTTCGATAATTCGTTTTCTTTTCTCCCTCTTCACCAGAAGTTAGAACAGGCGTCAGAACAATTTTCTTTACACTATCTTCTAGTTTTTCAAATCGCCAATAACTATTTTTCGATAGTGTAAGGCCTGAATGTGGTATTAACTCTTTTCCATCTTGATCTTTCGCGATAAATTTCACCTCTAATTTTGTTCCATTCAACATCTTATAGTTCAACTTCGCAGATATAGGAGAAACTTTTAAATCTTCCACTTCTATTTTTTGACCATTTTCTAATTTAAAATGCTTATGGATTGGGATTGTTTTCGTTTCAGCTTTTATTTTGTCTCCAGACGCTTTGAAGGAAAAGCCCCATTCTCCTTTCCATGTCGAATTGCCTTCTTTTAAAGAAATATCCCTATATACAACTTGTACATCACATTCTCCACGAATTTCTAGAGGATTCATTTCATCATCTTTTAAATCTATATTTGAGAAAAATGTATACGTGTACTCATTTATTTTCTTGTCTCCACCACTACCACTGCTATTTAACTGTTTTCCATTTATATAAATATCAGGACTAGGATAAGAACCCTCTAAATTGATTCGACTAGACTTAAACGTACTATTAACAATAATCTGCCCTTCATCTATCATCACTTCATCTAACCGTACTTCTACACCGTTATCATAAACTGTTTGTCCTATTGTCGTTTTATACTCTTTTAAAGGTTCGCCTCTACTGTTTACGTAGTCTTCCATTTTACTTCCGATTAACGGTATATCTGCAATCATTCTTCTCATATCTACAGTCATCATTATGATAAATAATGCCGCAGCAGATGTTATAATCGCTACATTCCGTTTCGTATGAGCTCTGTTCTTTTTTATTTTTTTACGAATTCGCTTTTTCATTTTCTGTTTCTCTATATGAGTTAAGTTAATCTCTTCATATTCATTCTCATCCATTTTTATATCATTTAACATTTCATATGGATCTTTCATTTCCTTCACCTCTTCTCTTATTTATTTCATCCGGTTATGTAAAAATAATGCCCTCAACTTCTTCCGTCCTCTCGATAGACGATTGTATATAAAAGAAGTTTTCACTCCCATTTTCTCTGCAATATTTTCTACACTATCTTCTTCCACGTAATGCTTCATAAAGATTTCTTTATCGTTCTTCTTTAAATGATCTAATATATGTTCCATATCATTACTAATTTCATTTTTAGTCGTATCGGTATGCATCGCTATTTCACCTATTTGATCCAATCCTTTTTCATTTACTGTTTTCGCATATTTCCTCGCATAATCGATAGATTTATATTTTGTAATAGCCGCAATCCAATTTTTTAAAGTATTTTTCTCTTCATCATACTTTTCAATATGATTCCAAATCGCCAATAACACATCATCCATACATTCCTCTTGCACATCTTCGAACGAAGCTAAATGCTTCTGAATAATACTTTTTATAAGTCCGCCGTACTGGTCGATAATAAAATATAATGCTTTTTCGTTCCTTTTCCTTAGCTGATTCACAACGTTCTCTTCTGTAATTTTCACGAGCCCCCTCCTCTCTAACTTACTCTACATCTATTAATTCGTATCGGTACTACTCATTTCTATCAATTTATACATATTCATTAATAATATCCAAAATAAACCTTATGCAGTAAAATATAACTCATTAACTAGAGGGAGATTATATATGCACGTTTTGAGCTTACTTTGGATTTTCTATGTACCACTTCTTACTCTATGTGGGCTTTTTGGCGGTATTTTTTTAATTATTGCAGGAATTAAACATCGCAAATTGCTCATTTGTTTAACAGGGATACTCAGCCTATCCTTTACCTTGCTACCTTATGTTTTTTGGAGCATGGGGATTAATGGTGATACAATCCTTCCTATTCCAACTTCTCTATACTGGATCCTTTTTTCTTTAACTGGATTATTAGCGGGATTCATTGGGTTAAAAGCAAAAATTAAAAGTATACGCAATATGGGATTCATTATTTTTATTGCAGGAATATTAGGGGTTATTTTTTGGGGACTCATTTCTGCAGAGGATTCATTCTATATTTAGTTGAATTCCTTTTATAAAAAGCACAAAAAAGCAGGGAAATTAATTCCCTGCTTTTTTATTTGTTTTATTGCCTGATGGTAAGAAGAACGATAACACCCAAGCAATCCCTGCTAATATCGTCGCAATTAAGAAGGCATCGTTAATACCGTTAATTGCAGATAGTTTTGAAATTTGCCCATATAATAGTTGCGTGCTCATCGCATCTCCTGCTTGCGCTGATCCAGCTAAGGCCGCTAAGCTTTGCCCCATGCCGTGTACTTTATCAACTAAAATTGGATTTGATGTTGTTAACATGTTGCCGTAATCTGCTACGTGAGCAGTCGTTTGTTGCGTCATAAGTGTAATTAATATCGCCGTTCCAATTGAACCAGCTACTTGTCTTGACGTATTTTGCGTTGCTGTACCGTGAGAAATTAATTTCATCGGCAGTGCGTTCATACCAGCTGTCATAATTGGCATCATAATGAATGACATACCAATCGAACGTATAATATAATCCGTCATAATAACGCTATACGGTGTATCCATCGATAACGTTGTGAATTCATATGTCGCAAATGTTGTAATGGCTAATCCGACAATTGCTAACGGACGAATACCATACTTATCAAATAGTTTACCTGCAATAGGTCCCATAATCCCCATAATTAATGATCCTGGAAGTAATAATAGACCTGATTCTATCGGTGTGAAACCGCGAATGTTTTGCAGATATACCGGAAGCAATAACATGCCTCCGAATAATGCCATCGTAACGATTGCGTTAATTACTAAAGTGAAAGTAAATACTGGATATTTAAATACTTGTAAATCAAGCATTTTATTGTCCGTTGTTAATTCTCTCCAAATAAATAACGCTAAACCAATTACACCGATAACAAGTGAAATAACAACTTCGGCACTAGTCCAACTATTATTTCCAGCTTCACTAAATCCATACAGTAAGCTACCTAGTCCAATACTTGAACTAATCACACCAAATACATCTAATTTTGTATTAGACACTGGCTGAGCAAGTGTAAAGAATTTTAAAGATAAGAACGTAATAATTAAACCAATTACAAACATTCCGTAGAACATTAAGTTCCAGCTATAGTTTTCAATAACCCAGCCCGTTACAGTTGGTCCGATAGCTGGTGCTAAAATCATCGCAACGCCTAGTAATCCCATCGCTGCCCCGCGCTTATGAGGCGGGAATAACGTCATGAAGATGTTCATACCAACTGGCATTAAAATACCTGCACCGACCGCTTGAATAATACGACCTGTCATCATCATTGTAAAGTTTCCTGATGTAGCACAAATGATAGATCCTACAGTAAAGAATAACATTGCTGCTACAAATAATTTACGATACGTAAATCGTGAAACTAAAAAGGCACTAATCGGTACTAAAATACCATTTACAAGCATGAATCCTGTAATTAACCATTGCGCCGTTGACGTTGATACGTTAAATTCATTCATTAACGGAGGTAATGCAACGTTAATGATCGTTTGGTTTAAAATAGAAACGAACATACCGAGAATTAATACTGTTACAACTGCTTTTACATTTACATTCTCTATCGGCATAGACGTTTGTTTTTTCGGCATTTCTTTTACTTCTTTTGTTTCTTCTTGCTTGCTTGTTTCTAACTCAACTACATTAGAAATTTCTACTTCTTGCTTTCGTTCATTTTCTTTCTCTTCTGTTTCTTCTTTACTTACTTCTATTTTACTTACGGCTGGGACTTGTTCTTCTCCCACGTTCGTTTTTTTCTTTCGTAAAAGACGATTTACAAGGAAGAAGACGATTATACAAAATAGTGCATATCCTACAATTGCAATTGAGGACATCTCATCTCCCCCTTACTTATGAATACGAACTGACACATTCATTCCAGGAACAATATTTACTGACTTACTATGATCTAAAGAAATTTTAACTGGTACAACTTGCTTTACTTTTGTATAGTTCGCTGTTGCGTTACTTGATGGTAACATTGAGAATGTATTTGCTGTTGTTAATCCAACTTGTTCTACTTTCCCTGTTAACGTTGTATCTGGGTATGCATCTACATATACATCTACTGTTTGACCTTTTTGAACATCGTCAATCACTGTTTCTTCAATGTTTGCTGTTACCCATAAATTGTTCATATCGAATGCGTAAGCAATCGGGCTACCTGCTCCAACAAAAGCATTTGTCGTCGCGTTTGATTGTACAACTGTTGCATTTTGCGGAATTGTTACATCTACTGTTTGTTCTCCATTAGCTGCCGCTACAGTAACAGCACCTAATTTATCGTTCTCATTGTAGTTTTTTCCTACTTCAGCTTTCCAGTCCGTTAATTTACCCGCTACTGGTGAAGCAATCGGAATTACCTTTCCATCAATTTTTGCATTGTCTGTTTTTAAGTAATTTTCCGTTTGGTTGTAATAGTAATAACCGCCAATACCGCCGCCAACTAGTACAATTAATGTGATAATGTTGATAATTACCATTCTTCGAAACTGATTCATTGCATTCCTCTCCTTATATCGCATATAATTTTTTTCTAAACTATTTACGTCCTTATTGTTTAGACTGTTTAATTGTTAATTATATTAACCTTTAAACAAAAAAATCACACCATTTACAGCGTAAACGAAAATATGTCTACCTGCGAGCGGTGCTGATTTCTGAAGGACTATCGTTTATAATTATAAATAATTATTTTGAATCTACAACCGACAATTTCCATATGAAATGTTGCTTAAACAACAATATAATATCAATATGTTGTTTAAGTATAGAAAATTAAACGAGGAGAAGTAAAAATGTCTATTAAAAATACAAATGATCCACGTGTAAAGCGGACGAGACAACTCATACAGGATGCTTTTGTCGCTTTAGTAGGCGAAAAAGGATTTGACGATGTAACTGTTCAACATATCGCAGAACGTGCTCCTGTAAACCGCGCTACGTTTTATAGCCATTACCATGATAAATATGATCTATTAGACAAAAGCATCGAAGAAATGTTAGAGAAATTAACAGAAGTTATTAAACCAAAAAATAGAAATAAAGAAGAGTTTCAACTTACATTTGATTCACCAAATCCAACCTTTTTAGCTTTATTCGAACATATTGCAGAAAATGTGAACTTCTATAACGTTATGCTTGGCGATAAGGCAGCCGGGAACTACTCTTATAAAATGATGAAAACAATCCAAACTCATTTAACACTAAGCTTATCTATTTCACAGCCAGATGATAAAGACCTTATGGTTCCTCGTGATATTTTAATTAGTTATGTGACAGGAGCTCATATCGGGATGATTATGTCCTGGTTAAAAAGAGGGATGATTTATACCCCGCATTTTATGGCCATGCAATTAACTCGTTTAATTATTTTAGGAGCTCATACTGCCGCTGGATTAGAGAGACCTTTTTAAAACATAAAAAAGCGAAGGAGAGGCTCCTTCGCTTTTTCTATTAATTAAATGTAATGTTATGTACAGCCTCTTTATCAAGACGTTTAATAACTTCTACAATTAACTTCACTGCATTTTCATAGTCATCACGGTGTAACATTGCCGCATGAGAATGAATGTAGCGCGTTGCAATTGTAATTGCCATAGACGGAATACCATTTACAGCAATGTGAATTGCACCTGCATCCGTTCCTCCGCCCGCTACTGAATCATATTGATACGGAATTTCTAATTCGTCAGCAACATCAACTACAAAGTCACGTAAACCAGTATGACCAATAACAGACGCATCATATAAAATAATCTGTGGTCCATCACCCATTTTACTTTGCGCTTCTTTTGCCGTTACACCAGGTGTGTCACCAGCGATACCAACATCTACTGCGAATGCGATATCTGGTTTAATATAGTTTGCAGATGTTTTCGCGCCACGAAGACCGACTTCTTCTTGTACAGTCCCTACGCCATATACAACGTTTGGATGCTTTTCATCTTTTAATTGTTTTAATACGTCAATTGCAATTGCACAACCAATTCGGTTATCCCATGCTTTTGCAAGTAACATTTTTTCATTCTTCATCACTTGGAATTCAAAGTAAGGTACAACTTGATCTCCTGGTCGTACGCCCCACTCCATCGCTTCTTCTTGGCTAGAAGCACCAATATCGATGAACATGTCCTTAATATCAACTGGCTTTTTACGTGCTTCTGGAGGTAAAATGTGCGGTGGTTTTGAACCAATTACACCTGTTACATCTCCTTTACGCGTTACAATTGTCACGCGCTGCGCAAGCATAACTTGTGACCACCAGCCACCAACTGTTTGGAAACGAAGGAAACCTTTGTCATCAATTTGCGTAATCATAAAGCCAACTTCATCTAAATGACCTGCAACCATAATTTTCGGGCCGTTTTCTTCCCCTACTTTTTTTGCAACTAAACTCCCTAAATTATCAGTAGAAAGTTCGTCTGCAAACGGCTCGATATATTTCTTCATTACTTCACGTGGTTCACGCTCGTTACCAGCAATACCACGTGCATCTGTTAATTCTTTTAGCATTGTCAATGTCGTGTCTAATTTTGTCATTGCCAACACCCTCCTTTTTCTTCAGTCACTTCATTATACAATAATTAAATTGAAATATTCAAAAATTAAATCAGTATCCTTGTGTTTGACGCTGATGATTTACTTCATTTTTATCTAAATATGCCTTCTCAATCTCTTCTTGCTCAAACTCAAGCGCTTGTCCAAGTCGAAGGTAGCTTGTAAATAATTCAATATAGTTCGTAATAGATGGTTGATCTGTAAAACGAATTACTTTTGCATATGTGTCTAAGAAAATTTCCACTTGTGTTTTATTCGTCTGTGCACATTTATAGAATAGGAAGTTTTTATCAATACCTAAATCAATTCCGATGGATAAAATAAAATGCAAACCATCTACGTATTCTTCTAAGATTACTTCACGTTCTGATGCTGGTTTGTTGCTCCAATATTTAAAACAACGTGTTTCGTTTGCAAGTTCTCCAATTTCCACAAGAAGAGCTAACATCTTTTCTTTTAACAACTTTTTCGGTTGTAAGTCATGCTCTTTCACAATACGGTCATCTAATTCTTTTTGTAATTTAAATAGTTGTAGTAAGTCCATTCTATTGTCCTCCTCCAACATCGCATTTTACGCAACAATGTTGTTTCATCTCAAAGTTCATTATTATTTTTCATTTCTTATTAATAAGTCAGCCATTTATCTCTTTACAAAATAGCTTGTCCTTAATTTACAAATACGTTTCAATCATCACGATTAGATTGTTCACTCCGATTGGTGATAGTTAATCATTATCGGGGGATTGCCCACTAATAAAAATTTTATTTTATCTGATGAAAGTTCCATATCATCTTTCCATTATAGCAGTGTCGTTTCAGGTAGGAAAGATACTCTTCTTTCCAAAGGGGTAGAATTAAAAAAAGCCAGGAGGATTCTCCTGACTTCATATATATATTCTTCTATATTGCTATAGCTTTTAGATTGATTTTGTCATATCAGTAACGACATACCTCTCTTTGCATACAAATAAAAAAACCTTAGAAGAAAAATCTTCTAAGGTTTCAACTAATTAATTAGTTAATGTTGTTTTTTGCAACTGTTGCTAATTCAGCGAAAGCTTTTTCGTCATGAACAGCTAAGTCAGCAAGCATCTTGCGGTTAACTTCGATGCCAGCATTTTTAAGACCGTGCATTAAGCGGCTGTAAGAAAGACCATTCATACGAGCTGCTGCGTTGATACGTGTGATCCATAATTTACGGAAGTCACGTTTCTTTTGACGGCGGTCACGGAATGCATACATTAGAGATTTCATAACCTGTTGGTTAGCAACCTTGAATAATGTATTTTTTGAACCGTAGTAACCTTTTGCTAATTTAATTACTTTTTTACGACGTTGACGAGTAACTGTACCACCTTTTACTCTTGGCATAATATTACCTCCTAATTGTTCTATATATCAGCCGAACTTATTTTAAGTTGTCAAGCATTTGACGAATGCGTTTGAAGTCACCAGCGCTTACTACACCAGCTTTACGTAGTTTACGTTTAGCTTTTGTAGATTTGTTAGCGAATAAATGGCTTGTGTAAGCGTGAGAACGTTTCAGTTTACCTGATCCAGTCTTTTTGAAACGCTTTGCAGAGCCGCGATGAGTTTTTTGTTTAGGCATAGGTATTTCCTCCTCTATCTATTGCTTATCGTTTTTCGGTGCTAAAACTAAGAACATACTACGTCCTTCCATTTTAGGCTTAGATTCAATTGTACTAACTTCAGCACAAGCTTCTGAGAAGCGATCTAAAACACGTTGACCGATTTCTTTATGAGTAATGGCACGTCCTTTAAAGCGAATTGACGCTTTAACCTTGTCGCCTTTCTCTAAAAACTTGATAGCATTACGAAGTTTTGTGTTAAAGTCGTGTTCATCAATTGTTGGACTTAAACGAACTTCTTTCATGCTAATTACTTTTTGATTTTTGCGCTGTTCTTTTTCTTTCTTCTGTTGCTCAAAGCGGAATTTACCGTAGTCCATAATGCGGCATACTGGCGGTTTCGCATTTGGAGCAACTAATACTAAATCAAGATTAAGATTTGCAGCTAAGTCTAAAGCGTCATTACGAGACTTGATTCCAAGTTGATCGCCATTTGCACCAACTAAACGTACTTCACGTGCACGAATTTGCTCGTTAATCATCATATCCTTGCTAATAGTAAGCCACCTCCAAGGTTTTTTCAGAACATATTTTGTAGTCATAGAACCCGACAAAAAAAGTGCGGGCATACGACACCCACACTTGTAAAATCTTAAGTAAGAAATACATTTACCTGTAAACTGCGAATGCGTCCATCAGGTGAGAAGCGGGTGCTTCTACTTGTTCCACAAAACAATATTCTATTATCCTTGATGAGTTTATCATAGGACATGACGTCTGTCAAGAAGACGCAATGTGTTTTACTAACAACAAGAAATATTGTAACAAACAACTAACATACTTGCAATACTTTTTTACGATAAGTGTTACATGGTTATTTTTTCTAATTCGCCTTACCTACATTACATAGAAAAGCCGCGGTATCCCGCGGCAATTTCTTATCGTTTTCCTTCTACTTTAATCATATCAACAAAAGCATCTAATGCGATTGTTTCTGATTTTTGTTCACCATATTTACGTACGTTTACGCCGTTTTCAGTTACTTCATTGTCACCTACTACAAGCATGTACGGAATTTTTTGCATTTGTGCTTCACGAATTTTGTAACCAATTTTCTCTTCACGAGTATCTAATTCAACACGGATACCAGCACGGCGTAATTCATCTTGCACTTTCTTCGCATAGTCTAAATGTACTTGCGGAGAAACTGGAATTACTTGTGCTTGAACTGGAGCTAACCAAGTTGGGAATGCACCTTTGTATTCTTCAATTAAGAAGGCTACGAAACGTTCCATAGTTGATACAACACCACGGTGAATTACAACTGGACGATGTTGTTTACCGTCTTCACCAACGTAAGCTAATTCAAAGCGTTCTGGAAGTAAGAAGTCTAATTGTACAGTTGAAAGTGTTTCGTCTTTTCCAAGAGCAGTACGAACTTGAACGTCAAGTTTTGGACCGTAGAATGCCGCTTCACCTTCAGCTTCATAGTAATCAAGACCCATTTCATCCATAGCTTCTTTTAACATACCTTGTGCTTTTTCCCACATCTCGTCATCAGCATAATACTTTTTAGTGTCTGCTGGGTCACGATAAGATAGACGGAATGAGTAGTTCTCTAAACCGAAATCTTTGTACACTTCTAGAGTTAAGTTTACAACACGTTTTAACTCTTCTTTAATTTGATCTGGGCGAACAAAAATGTGTGCATCGTTTAAAGTCATTCCACGTACACGTTGTAATCCAGATAACGCACCTGACATTTCATAGCGGTGCATTGTTCCAAGTTCCGCAATACGGATTGGTAATTCACGGTAGCTGTGAATATCGTTTTTATAAACCATCATGTGGTGAGGGCAGTTCATTGGACGAAGAACTAATTCTTCATTATCCATTTCCATTGATGGGAACATACCATCACGGTAGTGATTCCAGTGACCAGAAGTTTCATAAAGCTCTCTGCTTCCTAGTACTGGAGTGTATACGTGATCATAGCCTAAGCTAGCTTCTTTATCAACGATGTAACGCTCGATAATACGGCGAATTGTTGCACCTTTTGGTAACCAAAGTGGTAAACCTTGCCCTACTTTTTGGCTATTAGTAAATAGTTTTAATTCTTTACCTAATTTACGGTGATCGCGCTCTTTCGCTTCTTCAAGCATACGTAAGTGCTCATCTAATTCTGCTTTCTTAACGAATGCAGTACCGTAAATACGTTGTAGCATTTTATTATTGCTATCGCCGCGCCAGTAAGCACCCGCAACGCTTAATAATTTAAATACTTTAATTTTCCCTGTAGACGGAAGGTGAACACCACGGCAAAGGTCGAAGAATTCGCCTTGCTCATAGATTGAAATAACTGCATCTTCTGGAAGATCGTTAATTAAATCTAATTTTAACTCATCGCCGATTTCTTCAAAGCGACGAAGTGCTTCTGCACGTGGTACTTCATGACGAACGATTTCTAAGTTCTCGTTCACAATTTTTTGCATTTCTTTTTCGATTTTCTTGAAGTCTTCAACCGTAATTGCTTCTTCCATATCGATATCGTAGTAGAAGCCATTTTCAATTACTGGACCAATGCCAAGCTCAAGCTTAACATCTTTATATAAACGTTTTAATGCTTGTGCTAATAGGTGGGCTGTTGAATGGCGTAAAATGTATAAGCCATCTTCAGAATCTAATGTAATAATAGAAACTGCACCATCTTCTTCGATTGGTGTAACAAGATCAATCATCTCATCGTTTAATTTTCCAGCCACAGCTTTTTTCTTTAAGCCTGGGCTAATAGAAGCTGCGATTTCTTCAGTTGTTACGCCTTTTGGAAACTCCTTCACAGCTCCATCAGGGAAAGTAATTTTAACTACATCTGCCATCACTGGTCACTCCTCTTTTTTTTCAAAATAAAAAACACTCATCCCGTAAAAAGGGACGAGTGTTGAATTCGTGGTTCCACCCTTGTTCCAATTAACCTTATTGTTAATTGCTCAAGTTCAACATAACGGTGTTGTCCGTTAGCAATTACTAGAAAAACCGTTCACTGCTAAAGTTTAGAGGTGGTAAGTAATAATCCCGTACTAGGAAGCTCACACCCTAAGGCTTCCCTCTCTGAAAATCGTAGAAAACTACTCATGTCCTCATCATGACATTTCAATATATTTCATTTATGTAGGTAATTATATGCTCAAAAACTTAGAAAATCAAGGGCGTTACCTTTATTTTTTAATTTTTTCACATTGCGCTCAAACTCATGTAATCCATGTAATTGTACCCGCTCTTGAAATACATTTCGCAAAGTAATAATCATATTATGGTCTTGTTCTTTCGTATATAAATAAATTTTTTTCGGCGAAATAGAAAGAAGTGGTGCAATTACTTTCGTATCAATATATACATCCTTTTGCTTTAATAAGTCTTCATCTATATATTGAACCAATTTCTCTTGTTTTAAACGTCTACCTTTATCATCATAGAAAATAAAACTTTCATCAAAAATAAGATGCACACTGGACAACCGTGATTTTCGGCTACGTACTTGTTGCCGGAGCGTCTCAATAAACATTTGATATTCTTGTTCCAACTTATACTCATCAATCGCCACTTCAGCAATCTTAGCTACCATTTCCCTATATGTACGAAGACGAAAACGAACATATGATGAAAACGAGAACGAAAGCGGATCACAAAGCCAATTATTTAAAGAAGACTTAATATATGATTCGAATGCATGACGTGTTAATTCACGAGCAACCCCTTTTCTTCTTCCCTTTAATATCTCTTGTGCCATATGCAATATTTGATGACACTCTTCCTCTTCTTCATAAAAAAACTTTTCTTTTAAGATTGTATAAATCCACTCGTTTTGCTTTACATTCACAATGAAATATACCATTACTGGCAATAAAATCTTTTCAATATAATTCGATTCACATACTGGTATATGAATTACAATCTTTTGTTCCTGTAAATATACACTCGTTTCCTTATATAACAGTTCCGCTCTTTTCAGTAGCTGTCTATATACATGCATAGCATCATTTTTTTCTTCGAAGCAAATTTCAATCACTCTTGTCCCCCCTTTTATCCCTGCTCTAAAGGACTGTATCTATACGTTACAAATCCTATAAGAGTCCGTCCCGTGGAAGTTCACTCTTAGTAGAATTACAGTTCTTATCGCTAGAAAATCCACTCGATATGGCTTGCTAATTTTATATATATTAAGGGAGGGAGAAAAAAATGATACAAGCTACAATGAATTTTCCATAAGAACTTTTCGTTTTACAATTCACCTAGTCTGAAAAGTGTTCAAAACGAAAAAAGAGCAAGCTTCTCAGCTTGCTCTTTTACTTATGACGTCGGTTTTTCCCGCCAATTGGAATTGGTTTCGCTAAATATTTAATTCGTTCCATAATACGTGCTGCTTTCATTTGTTCTGCTTCACCACGTTGTGTATACGTTAAATGATGTTCCAATTCCTTGAAATCAAAGTTAGACGTAAAGAACGTCGGTAAGTTTTCTAACATACGGAATTGCAAAATTGCGCCAAGCACATCATCACGCACAAAGCTTGACATCGCTTCTGCTCCAATATCATCTAACATTAAAACTTGTACGCGTTTCACTGCATCAATCTTTTCCCCAATCGAATTATCTTGAATCGAACTTTTAATTTCACGTAGAAATTCAGGGAAGTATACGAGCATCGAACTTATTTTCTTTTGAGCAAGCTCATTCGCAATTGCTCCTAACAAATACGTTTTCCCTACACCAAATTTACCGTACAAATACAAACCTTGCACTTTTTTACCAGGTTCATATGTACTTAAAAATTCATTAGCTGCACCAATTGCATCAATACGTGCATCTAAATCTGAAGGGTCTAAGTTTTCCATCGTCGCTTGTAAAATGTCAGTTGGCATATATACACTTTGAACGAGTTTTTCATATTTCTTTCTCTCGTCATATGCTACTTTTCTAACGCAACGATCGTATTGAATATCAATCATCTTCCCTTGAATAACGAGCTTTGGCTCATATCCTTGCAGCATGTTTTTACACGAACCTAGATCCGGACAATCCGCACAACCTACACTTTGTCCAATATATTCGTATAACTTCACAAGGCTGCGCTCAATCATAGAAGTTGTTACTTCACCTTTATGTTCGTCTATAAATTCTTTCACACGCGGATGTGCCATTACTTCCGCCTTTAATACTTCATATCTATTTTTAAAATTTTTATTTTCCATTAACTTTGCAAATGAATTTTGAATATGCTCCATTTTCTCACCTCAAAGAGCGTTCATTCTCTTCTATTAATCACGCTTATATTTTTTCAACACTTCTTCTAGTCGTTTTCGTTCATCATCTAACGTACTTGCATCTTTTTTCTTATTTACATCTTTCTTCACTGTTTCTTTCTCTTGTTCTTTCGGCTCTTCTTTCAGCCAATCTGGCACCATTTCTTTTCGCACTGTTTTCCTCGAGGTACGGCCTTTTTTCTTCGTCTCAGCCCATTCTTGATATTGACGATTTTCTTCTTTCGCTAACGCCATTGCTTCAGCTACTGTACCGACCTTTTTACGTGCCCAATGCCCAGCAATCTTCTCCACATACGTTTTCGCAAGTTTCATATCTGAGCGTAGCATAACGTAATAAATAAGTACATTCACAACACCTGGCGTTAACTTTTGATTGATCATTACATCTTCAACGATTTGCAAGTCAGCCTTCGTCGCCTCTGCACCACCAGAAATTTCTTTCAATAGTTGTTTTGGTGAGATTTCCTCTAACTGTTGCATTAACATCTCTTCTTGTGTAGAAGGCTCTTTCTCTTTCATCACACGTGCAGCATGAGGCTGTACTCTTTCACTTAATACAGGTAACGCTTGACCATTTTCGAACTGATACCAATCACGTGCTCCTTTTCTAAGCCTTTCGATATCAATTGTCTGCATCTCTGTCACCGCACCAAGAACGATATTTTGCATCGATAACACATCTACATCATACACGTAAGCGAGTGTAATGACACATTCTCGCACTTGATCTGTAATCGCCTTTTTAGGGACAAGAGCGGACAAACCATCTACAAATAAGGAGAAATCAAAGAAATCATTCCAAACTTTTGGAGCGTCTCCCTTCTTGTTACTTGGCATCACTGTCGTTTTTGGAATACGAAGGTCCTCTTGCGCATGCTCAAGCTGTCCTGGATTAAACGAACCAAACACATCATTGAAAGAACGCGTAACATTCTCATAAGAAGCAAAATCAAATTCTTCTTCTAAGAAATATTGCTTTACTTGATTATATTTTGTCCGGCTCAATCGATTGTATAAAAAGATACTTAACACAATATCATCAAAAAATTGCTTTGGAGATAAAGGTGGTTGCAGCTCGTATATAAACATTCGAATATCTTTTTCTTTCTTAATATATACTTTTAAAAGCCCAATTGCCTCTAACTTTACTCGTTCCTCATATATTTCAGGAAGCTGCATTTGCATGGTCACCATAAGGGAATGATGTGTATTCTCTTTTCCAAATACACGATCTTGCTCTAACTCTCCCCATAGCGTCATGTACAAGCTAAAAGCTCTACTACCTATTAACGGCTGATACAACATCGTTAATACTTTTCGGTCGTAATTATGCAGTAACCCTTTCGCACTTACTTTATAACGATCAATTGGCAATAGCTCCATCCATGACTGTTTTTCCATTCTTGCTTTTCCTTTCTCTCATCCAATCTATACTCTACTTCATTCGTTCTATCTTCATTATATAATTTCTTAGCGAAAAAGAGCTATTAGCTTTCGCTTCTAGCTCTCTTATCTCATTACTTACGGTATGTAAGAGAATAAAATACAGCTTCTATTCTCTTTCTTTTTGCAGTATATCTTTTAATTCTTCAATAAATACATTTAAATCTTTAAATTGGCGATATACAGAAGCAAAACGTACGTAAGCAACATCGTCGATATCACGCAGTTCTTCCATAACAATTTCACCAATCATATCACTTTTCACTTCTGATATACCTAAATTACGAAGTTCACGTTCCACACTTTGAGTTACTTCTTCTAATTGCCTTAAAGATACTGGTCTTTTTTCACACGCTTTAATTAAGCCGCGCAAAATCTTTTCTTTATTAAACTCTTCTCGTGTGCCTTCTTTTTTTACAACGATAAGAGGTGACTCTTCTACTCTTTCAAATGTCGTAAAGCGACTTAAACAACTTTCACACTCTCTCCTTCTTCGAATAGAGCGCCCCTCGTCTACCGGACGCGAATCTAACACTCTTGTACCATTATGAGAACAGGATGGACAACGCAATATATTCACTCCTTTACACTATACTCTTTATTTTTTCTCTACTTACTTCATCTACAATATATATACAGTATTATATAACTCATTCTAACTCTCTTACCACTTTAAGTTTCAGCACATTACTTTAACATCTCGTTTTTAAAAATAAGATGGTAGATGGGGTGATAACTTATTCGTAAGAGCTCAATTTATCTCACTAACGAGTACGTTATATGTTTCCTTTTTTATAAACTAAAAAAGAGGTGCATTATACACCTCTTTACATTTTAAATCAATTATGTTCTTTTTTAAAGAGCTTTTGTTTCTCTCTGCTTAATTTCGAAGCTACCAGTGCCTCGAGGAAGCTCGATGCTCTCACGCGTTTTCGCGTTTAAACCTTCTGCAATATATTCTGCAGCAACATTTGGATCAATACGATCCCCACAAGTATAAACATCAATACTTGCGTAACCGTGCTCCGGAAAGCTATGAATTGTTAAATGTGATTCCGAGATAATTACTACTCCACTTACACCTTGTGGTGCAAATTTATGGAAAGCAACCTCACGCACTTCAGCACCAGCTCTTAGTGCTGCATCCACAAATAATTGTTCAATATACGGCATGTCATTAAGCTTGTCGAAATCGCAATCCCAAAGTTCAGCGATCACGTGACGACCCATCGTATCCATAGTATCCATTCTACAGTTCCCCCTTGTAAATTTATTCTAACTGTTCGAATTGAAAACTAATTTGCAATTTGGCTTGCTCCACTACCACGGGGGAAAGTTAGTCCAGAGAGGTCCTAACCCTTTAAGTAGTGACTACGTACCTCAGCTCTTAAGTTTACGAGTGTTAGTATACTTTGTTTATTTTCATTTTGCAACAACAGTTTTTTCGATTTTCTGTCATATTTTCCTCTTTACTTTTCCCTAAAAAAAATAAACGATTCACAAATACAGTAATCACAACGTTTCGTGGTATGTCCACTTTCAAAAATATACTTATATAATTTTTTTCCTTTTCAGAAAAAAATAAAAAAAGAGGGCAAATATTCCCTTGCCCTCTCCCTTATTCACTTAAATATGTTGCACATTTTCTTGTTTCGCTAATTCTTCAACAACTAGCGTTACAAGATCTACAACACGACGAGAGTAGCCCCACTCGTTATCATACCAAGCAAGTACTTTCACTTTACGATCACCCATTACCATTGTAGATAAACCATCAATAATAGCTGAGTGTGTATTTGTATTAAAGTCAATAGATACTAAAGGTTCTTCACTGAATTCTACAATACCTTTTAACGCACCGTTTGCAACAGTTTTGAATGCTTCATTAATAGCTTCAACTGTCACATCACGTTTTACATCTACTACTAAGTCAACAAGAGACACGTTTGGTGTTGGTACACGAAGTGCCATACCATGAAGTTTTCCGTTTAAGTGCGGAAGAACTTTTGCAAGCGCTTTCGCGGCACCTGTCGTTGTCGGAATGATTGATTGTCCGCAAGCACGTGCTCTTCTTAAATCTTTATGTGGGTTATCAATATTTTTTTGGTCATTTGTATAAGCGTGAACAGTTGTCATTAAACCGTTTTCAATGCCAAACTGCTCATCTAACACCTTAACAACAGGCGCTAAACAGTTTGTTGTACAAGATGCATTTGAAATAACAGTATGTTTTGTAATATCTAATTGGTCTTCGTTCACACCAACTACAATTGTTACATCTTCATTCTTACCAGGCGCTGTTAAAATAACTTTTTTCGCTCCAGCTTCAACATGAAGAATTGCTTTTTCTTTTGAATTAAATTTACCAGTTGCTTCAATTACAACTTCAACACCTAAATCTGTCCAAGGCAATTCCTTTGGATCGCGGTTGTTTAAAAGGCGAATCATTTTCCCATCAACTAATAAGTGATCTTCAAATGCTTCTACTGTTCCGTCAAACTTGCCGTGAACTGTATCATATTTAATTAAATGTGCTAACGTTTCAGATGGATAGCTTGCATTGATTGCTACAATTTCGAATGCGCTTTCTTTTATTGCCTGACGAAATACCATTCTCCCAATACGTCCAAATCCATTAATTGCCACACGAGTCATAATATGTTATCCCCCTTGAATGCGTTATACTATTTATCTCCAATCCCAATAATAGTATAACACAAAAAGAGGATATGTCACTAAGCATTTTCATTAATTTCACAATTTTTTAGTCAATAATGTTCCAATTCTTTAAAATCACCTGTAATTGTGTTTTCGTTCCCATAATTGTGCCATCATTATTTATCACTTCATCTGCATTTTTCACTTTTTCTTCTAATGGCATCTGAGATTGAATACGAGCTGTTGCTTCTTCTTCCGAAAAATTATTTCGTTTCATTAAACGTTCTAATTGCGTATGCGACTTAACTGCTACAACTAAAACGCGGTCAACGAGACTTGTTAATTTACTTTCAAATAAGAGAGGAATATCTAAAACAACCGCTTGCGCACCTTCTTTTATGTACATTTCCTTTTGCCTATTCATTTCTTCACGCACTGCAGGATGAACAATTTTGTTTAACTGCAATCGTTTTTCTTCATTATAGAAAACGACACTTCCTAATTTTGGACGATCCAGTTCTCCATCTTCTTGTAATACTTCCGTTCCAAACACTTCTACAATTTTGTTATATGCTGGTTTTCCTCGTTCTACAACTTCTCGCGCAATAATATCTGCATCAATAACTGGTATACTCAGTTCACGAAACATTTGAGACACTGTACTTTTTCCACTTGCAATGCCTCCCGTTAATCCAATTACTACTGTCATCATAATCCTCCTCACAATATAAAAGGCGCGAAACTAATGTTCCACGCCCATACTTACATTTTCCAAATTCCAATAATAATGAGTAATACCCCAGGCAGGAATGTAAATTTTTGTAACCATTTCATATTTGATAAAACCGTTCCAAGTTTCATTCCAATAAATAAAAACAAAGAACTCATCACTGCAACTAATATCGCCATCATAGCAGGTGCATACCCTAATAAAGATGCACCAATTCCAGCACCGAACGAATCTATAGAAAGAGCGATACCAAGAAGTAACGCTTCTCCTGCAGAAATGGTGCCTGATTTATCAAAATCTGCAACAGTCGGTTTCCGTAAAATTTGAATCACTAGCCCGAGTGAAGCAATTTCTAATTTCCAAACCTTCTCCTCTTGCTTCGGTTCTTCTTTTTTTTCACTTCGAAAAAATTGGTATAACACCCAAATTCCAATTCCAATAAGAACAAGCCCACCGATACGCGTTGCGATAGCAGGTGAAAATATTTTCGCGATCATATGTCCAATTCCCATTGAAACAAGCATAACAGCCGCTGAACACATTCCGATAATTATAATTGATCTTAGTGGAATTCTTACGCTTCTTAAACCATATGTTAGCCCTACACTACAGCTATCTAAGCTTAATGTAAAAGCTAATAAAATAAGAGATAAATAAAGGTACATCGGTAAGCTCCTCCCTTATACATAGCCCTGCTGTATGTATATGACAAATGCCTATCCGATGTTATCTCTTTTCTATATTCTCGGCTGACAAATTGGACAGTAATGCGTTCCTCTTCCGCCAACAACTGTTTTTTCTAATATCGTACCGCAAGTTACACACGGTTCTCCCTTTTTTCCATATACATTTAGAAGTTCTTGGAACGAACCAATTTGCCCTTGCGAGTTGATATACGTTCGAATTGTACTTCCGCCTCGCTTCACTGCTTCACCTAACGTTGTAACAGTCGCCTCGTAAATTCGTTCAATTTCTTCTGCTGTTAAAGACGAAGCTTCTCGTTCCGGATGAATTTGAGAACGGAATAAAACTTCATCTACATATATATTTCCAAGCCCTACTAAAAGTCGCTGGTCTAATAATACGACTTTTATTTTACGATTCGTCTTTTGCAATCTTTCTTGTAAATACTGTGGTGTCAATTCAGCATCAAACGGCTCCGGACCTAAGTCAGCAAGAGGCATTTGATTCAACTCTTCACCTTTCTTAAAGAGATGCATCGTACCAAACTTTCTCACATCTTTATAATGTAATTCAGTTCCATCTGTAAATAAGAAACGGACGTGCGTATGCTTATCAATTGGTTCACCCTCTTGATGCAGTAAAAACTTACCTTCCATACGCAAGTGTGAAACAATAACATAATTCGTTACATATAAAAGCAAAAACTTTCCTCTTCGCTTTATACTTTCAATCTTCTCGCCTCTTAGCATTTCTTTAAAAATTTCTGCATCATCCGGTCGTTTTACTATTTTCGGATAAGTAACAATGACATCTTCAATTGTTTTTCCTGTCACAAGATTTTCAAGTGTCCGTCTGACGTTTTCAACCTCTGGTAATTCAGGCATTTCATCACTTCCTTATTTTGCGTCGTACCAAGTTGGACCGTAAGAATAATCAACTTTCAGCGGAACTACGAGTTCAATCGCATGCTCCATTACTTCTGGTACAAGCTTCTCTAATTTTTCAATCTCTTCTTTTGGTGCTTCAAATATCAATTCATCGTGTACTTGCAGAAGTAGACGCGCCTGTAATCCTTCTTCTTCTAGACGGTCTGCCATAATAATCATCGCTTTTTTAATAATATCTGCCGCAGTCCCTTGAATTGGTGTATTCATAGCCGTACGCTCAGCAAAGCTTCGTAAATTGAAATTACGACTCGTAATTTCCGGAATATAACGGCGGCGATTTAATAATGTAGCCACATATCCTTTTTGTTTCGCATCTTTTACGATGTCACTCATGTATTCTTGTACACCAGGGAAACTTTCTAAATACTTTTCAATAAATTCCGCTGCTGCTTTTCTTGTAATTCCTAAGTTTTTTGAAAGACCATAATCACTAATACCATACACAATTCCGAAATTAACAGCTTTCGCTTGTCGTCTCATATTCGACGTTACTTCATCTTTTTCAACGCCAAATACATCCATCGCTGTTTTCGTATGAATATCCATATCATGTTGGAACGCTTCAACTAGCCCTTTATCATTTGCAATATGAGCTAATACGCGAAGTTCAATTTGTGAATAATCTGCCGCGTACATAATCCATCCTTCTTCTGATGGAACAAATGCCTGACGAATCTTTTTTCCTTCTTCTAATCGAATCGGGATATTTTGTAAGTTCGGATCCGTTGAACTTAATCGACCCGTTTGCGTTAATACTTGATTGAAACGAGTATGGATTTTAGATGAATCTTCATGTACAACTTTTAATAAACCTTCAATATAAGTTGAATTTAGTTTCCCTAATTGACGATAATGTAAAATGTTTGGAATGATTTCATGGCGATCCATAAGCTTTTCTAGTACATCAGCTGACGTAGAATAACCTGTTTTCGTCTTTTTAATAACTGGTAAGTTTAAGTTCTCAAACAGAATAACACCAAGCTGCTTCGGTGAATTAATATTAAATTCTGTTCCTGCAAGCTTATAAATTTCCTGTTCCATTTCCTTTAATCTACCTGCAAGTTCTTCTCCCATATTACGAAGACGCTCTGTATCAACTTTTACACCTTTTACTTCCATATCAGCTAATACACGTGCAAGTGGTAATTCTAACTCTGTAAACAGTTCATATTGCTCATTCTTTTCTAACTCTTCAACGAATGTTTGCTTTACATCATATAATACATGCACTTTACGAGCTACATGCTCCGCTACTACTTCTAACTCTGGAACAGCACGCTTCGCGCCTTTTCCGTAAACTTCTTCATCCGATTTCACAGCATGCGTTTCTTTCATTTTCGCTACAGTACGGAAATCTTTATCTGTGTCAGCCGGGTCAAGTAAATAAGCAGCGATTAATAGATCAAAGTCAATCCCTTGCATATCTATCCCATTCCATTTAAGCGCAACAATCGCACGCTTCGCATCAAATGTATGCTTTCTCATTTCTCCATTTGCAAGCCATGCTTTGAAAGCATCCGATGCAAATGCAATATCCTTCTGAATAAAGTAACAGCCGTTTTCATTTTGAATACCAAAACCTTGAATATCTGCTTTATGATAGTTATCTTCTTGTACTTCAACAATAAGCGCACTATCTTGCTGAAGCATTTCTTCTGTAACTTCTTCCACAATATCAAATGTAATATCATCTAATTCCGCTGGAGCCGTTTCTTCTGGCGTAACACCTAATTTATTTAAAAGAGATGTAAATCCTAAATTCTCGAACATTGGAATCACATCACTTGCTTCATACCCTTTATACTCCATATCATCCACATGCACAGTAATTGGTGCATCTGTAATAATCGTTGCAAGATCTTTACTCATAAGAGCTTGGTCTTTATTTGCTTCCAGTTTTTCTTTTAATTTCTTCCCACTCACTTGATCTATATTTTCATACACTGCTTCAACCGTTCCAAACTGTGTTAACAATTTAATCGCAGTTTTTTCACCAACTCCTGGTACACCCGGAATATTATCTGACTGGTCTCCCATTAAACCTTTCATATCGATAATTTGCTTTGGTGATAAGCTGTATTTCTCAAATAAAGCTTCCGTCGTATATTCATCCACTTCTGTAATCCCTTTTCGAGGAATACATACAAGCGTGTTATCAGAAACCAGTTGAAGTAAATCCTTATCTCCTGAAATAACTTTTACATTTGCCCCTTGTTCACTCGCTTCTTTCGCTAACGTTCCCATAATGTCATCCGCTTCATAATTTTCTAATTCATAACGCGGTACATTGAATGCATCAAGCATCTCACGAATAAACGGGAATTGTTCTGATAATTCAGGCGGAGTCTTTTGACGTCCTCCTTTATAATCACTATACGTTTTATGACGGAACGTTGTTTTACCCGCATCAAACGCTACTAACATATGCGTCGGTTTTTCTTCCTCTAATATTCTCATTAACATCATTGTAAAACCGTAAATTGCGTTCGTATGTATACCTTTGTCGTTATTTAAAAGCGGTAGTGCAAAGAAAGCACGATACGCGATATTATTACCATCTACTAATACGACTTTTTTTTCCAAATCAGAAACCTCCCCATACAAATTTGAAATGGTTTTTTTCACAGAAAAAAACCGTTCCTTTCCTTTCTCTATATTAACATGACTAATAGAGAGAAGAAAAATAACGGCTATTTTCTATCATATATAAAAACGTTTACTAACATAAAAGGGAAGTGACGAGAACAGCATAACTATTCTCGTCCAAAATTACTCCTTGGATGAAGGGGTTTTCATGTATTATATTAACAGAGCTTTATTAATATTTAATTAAGCCATTGTTAATATATTGTAAACATCCTTCATCCTATTTTTCAGTTGCTGATTTCGGTAAAACAACTGTAAATGTTGTCCCTTCCCCAACTTCACTATCTACTGTAATCATACCGTGATGCGCCTCAACTAAATGCTTTACAATCGATAATCCAAGACCTGTACCACCAGTATTTCTACTTCTCGCTTTATCCACTCGGTAAAAGCGTTCAAAAATACGTGGAATTTCATCTTTACTAATACCAATTCCAGTATCTGACACTTTTATATAAGCATTATATTTATCTTCTGCTAATTCTACAGAAACAACGCCTCCAGCCGGCGTATATACGATTGCGTTATTCATTAAATTAATAAAGATTTGCTTCAAACGACTTGGATCTCCAATGACAGAGACACGTTTTAGCGCATTTACTTGTAAAGAGATTTCTTTTTCTCCCGCTTTGTTATCAAGCACCATATGAATGTCTTCAAGAAGTCCCTTCATATCAACGGTCCCCATACTCAATTTAAATCCTTGTTGCTCAATCTTTGATAAATCTAATAAATCTTCAATTAATCCTTGCATGCGTTCACTTTCTTTTAAAATAATGTGTAAGAAATGTTCGCAGAATTTCTTATTATCCATCGCTCCATCCAAGAGCGTTTCTGAAAAACCTTTAATAGAAGTAATCGGTGTCTTTAGTTCATGAGAAACATTCGCTAAAAAGTCTTTTCTCATTTGTTCTAATTTCTTTAGCTCAGTAATGTCATGGAATACAAGGACAATTCCTTTCCATTCATGGTTCGTCCCAATAATCGGTGCTCCATATACTTCGAAATGCTTTCGCTCAATCCCAAGCGGCAATAACATTTGTTTACGCACTTTCACTTCTGTCATAAAGATTTCTTCCACGAGCTCTATAATTTCTGTATGATGAAACGACTCATAATATAAACGATCTAAATATTCTTCATCTGTTACGTGGAAAGTCTCCTTATACGAACGGTTTACAAGGTTTATATAACCGCGGCTATCAATTAAAATCATTCCGCTTCCCATATTTTCAATTAACGTATGTAGACGATCTTGTTGCATTTCTTGTTCAAGTGTCATCTCTTGTAAATTACGAGCTAAAATATTAATCGCTTTACTTAACATTCCCGTTTCATCAGAATGACTTTCATAAGCGCGTGCTTTATAATTGCCCTTCGCTAATTCAATAGCCACTTTCGTAACCGATTCAATCGGCCTAATATATTGCCCTGTAATTTTCATACCTAAAAATACGACGACGAGACACGCGATAACAAATCCGATAATTAATAATCCCCACGTTTTTTGATGAACGGCTTTCAAAGGCTCAATTGTACTTTTCACCAAAATATACCCTTGTTTCCCTGCTACATCTTGAACGAACACCGCATGGTAAAATTCATTATTCTGATCTGTTTCTTTCGTAATGACTTTATTCCTTTGTTTCATTGTTTCAGAAGAAAGTTCTTTAATTATCTCTTGGCTAAACGCAGACTGTTCTCCGCCGCTATATTGAACTTTCTTTTTTTCATCTACAAATGCAATAGAAGCCTGTATTTTTTCTTCTAACTTTTCAAATACATATGGATTTTTTAAAACATCATCAAAACCTTGTTCTTCTGCTAATACCGCAACATACTCTGTCTCTTTTATCATTCTCTCTTTTGCATGATCAATATAGTAGTTTTCAAACACGGTTTCCAGCAATAAACCGAGTCCGACTAAAATAAACACAATAAGAGAAACAAATGTAAAAAGAAGCCTGGAACGAAATTTATTCATCCCCTTTTGGCTCCTCTAATTTATATCCTAAACCACGTATCGTTTTAATGTACGTCGGTTTTTTCGTATTTTGTTCAATTTTATCGCGCAAATGGCTAATATGAACGTCAACAATTCGTGTATCACCAGCAAAATCATAGTTCCATACAGCACTTAATAATTGATCACGTGTCAACACGCGACTTTTATTTTTCGCAAGATAAACAAGTAATTCAAATTCTTTTGGTGTTAATTCAAGCTTTCTTCCTTGGAAATAAGCCTCATAAAATTCCGGCAAAATTTTAAGTTCAGCAAGTGTGATGCTCTCTTCATCTGACGTTTCTGCAACTTGTTCTTCTTGTTGTAATTTCGTGCGGCGCAAAATTGCCTTCACACGTGCAACAACTTCCCTTGGGCTAAATGGCTTCGTCATATAATCATCTGCCCCAAGTTCAAGACCTAGCACCTTATCAAATTCATCATCTTTTGCTGTTAACATTAGAATTGGCGTCATAACGCGCTGCAATCGTAATTCTTTACACACTTCCATACCATCCATTTTCGGAAGCATTAAATCTAATATAATTAAATCTGGGCGTTCTGTTGTCGCTTTTTGAAGCGCCATTTCTCCATCCATAGCTGTTATCACTTCAAACCCAGCTTGTTGTAAATTAAATTCAATTAAAGTTAAGATAAACTCCTCATCATCAACTACTAAAATACGATTGTTCATTCTTTTCCTCCAAGTTATAGACTTGAAACCTTCTTCATCCTAGTATTTTCCCCGTTATTCTCATCATACTAGAAAACAAGGTCCCTCTCAATATAATTGTCTATTCATGGATTCAGATTGTTCTATCGTTATTACTCATTCACTCCAATTAACGTGTTGTTATCCATACTTTATACACCTCTATATTTTCATTAAATTCTACTTCCGTATGAATATTGAATTCTCGATTTTTCGCTAGAAAAAACGCAAGAGCATACGCTATTTTATAATCTAGTGTTTCATATCCATCAAATACTCTTCCATACATTTCATTCACGACCCCGTCTGCCCACACTTCAGCTTCTCTTATCGTATCAAAGAAAACGTCCTCTCTTTTCCATCTCACCTTAAAAACCACTTCTTTCATTGACTTCAATTACCGATGAATATATTATTAATTTAAATATATAAATAAATACGATTCGAGGGCTATTATGCGAGTATTACTACCTATTTTAACTTTAGTAGTAACATGTTTCCTTACTTTTAACGTACCAAGCTGGGATACGATTAAAACAGGTTGTTCAGAATTTGTCGAAGGTTTTAAAGAAGGATTTTTCAACTAAAAATAGCGCTAGCCCCTTATAATAAGGTATGCTAGCGCTATTCATATTTTCATGTTTTAAAAATTATCTAATGCTTTTTCCATAATAGAAACTGATTTAAAAGGCGGCGTTACTGTTAAAGCACCTTTTACAACCGTTTCCCCTTTTTCATCATGAGCAGATACAAGCATATCAATTGTATGTTCCTCCTCAGAAACAGCCACAACTTCAAAGTGGATTTGTAACGTTTCATAATGGTGAACATGCTTCACGAACGTAAGGTCCTTCCTCGTAATATGGCTACCTGGACCTGGTAAATATTTCGTAACTGCCGTTGTAATCATTCCAGTTAGCATAATGCTTGGTACAATCGGCTTTTCATACGGAGTTTGGGATGCGTAATCATGCTGAATATATAATGGATTGGCATCATTCGTTAACCCTAAGTACAATAACAAATCTTTATCCTCAATTTTTTCAGTGATAGATAATTTCTCTCCTACTGTAATTTCATCCATTCTACGACCAATTTGAACTTTTTTCTTTAACATGTTACAACCCCCTCCGATTTTTTCACCTTATTATCCTACTAAAAGCGATACCTTATCCGAAATTTACTATGATGAGGGCAATGTATAGTATAAATCTATAGTTTCATTATAGGATACATTAAATGATAGCGTTTTCATGTTATTTCAAAAAAACATTTGAGTAAATAGTAGAAAAAGATTCGGGGCCCCGAATCTTTTTCCAATTATATTTAATTATTAAACAAGAACCTTCATAACATTACGTACAGATTCTACAGAACGATCTAACGCTTCTTTTTCATCTGCAAGAAGTTCTAATTCAATAATTTTTTCAATTCCGTTACCACCTAGAATTACTGGTACCCCTAAGTAAAGGTCGCTATAACCGTATTCACCTTCAAGGTACGCAATAGCCGGTAATACACGGCGTTGATCTTTTAAGATTGCTTCTGTCATTTCAACTAAAGAAGCAGCTGGTGCGTAATATGCACTACCGTTTCCTAGTAAGCCTACAATCTCGCCGCCACCTTTACGGGTACGTTCTACGATTGCTTCTAAACGCTCTTTCGGAATTAACGTTTCTAACGGAATGCCACCTGCATAAGAATAACGTACAAGAGGTACCATATCGTCACCGTGTCCACCAAGAACAAATCCTGTAATGTCTTTCACAGAAAGATTTAATTCTTGCGCGATGAATGTACGGAAACGAGCTGTATCTAATACGCCCGATTGACCGATAACACGCTCTTTCGGGAATCCAGCTTCTTTAAATACAGAATATGTCATTGCATCAACTGGATTTGTTAATACAACAATAATCGCATTTGGTGAATGTTTTGCAATGTCGCGCGTAATACTTTTCATAATTTTAGAGTTTGTTGCTACTAAGTCATCACGGCTCATACCAGGCTTACGCGCAATACCTGCTGTAATAACGACAACGTCAGAATCAGCAGTATCTGCGTAATCAGATGTTCCAATAATGTTAGCATCAAAACCTTGTACTGGGCTCGCTTCTAACATATCTAACGCTTTCCCTTTTGTTGGATTTTCCAGTTGTGGAATGTCCACTAATACAACATCTGCAAGTTCTTTTTGCGCTAATAAGAATGCTGTTGTTGCTCCTGTAAATCCTGCACCGATGACTGAAACTTTCTTGCGTTTGATTGTCATAATTTACCCCCCGCTTTAATTATGCGTTTTTGATTATCGCTACATCCATGTTTTTAATAAGTTCATTAGCGAACTCAGAACATTTCACTTCTGTTGCACCTTCCATTAAGCGTGCGAAATCATAAGTTACTACTTTTGAAGCAATTGTTTTCTCAACTGAAGCAGTTACTAATTTCGCAGCTTCGTTCCATCCTAAGTGCTCTAATAATAATACACCAGAAAGAAGAACTGAAGATGGGTTTACTTTATCTAAACCTGCATATTTTGGAGCTGTACCATGTGTAGCTTCAAAGATAGCATGTCCAGTTACATAGTTAATGTTTGCACCAGGTGCAATACCAATTCCACCTACTTGTGCAGCAAGTGCATCAGAGATATAGTCTCCATTTAAGTTCATTGTTGCAACAACATCGAACTCACGTGGACGAGTTAAAATTTGTTGTAAGAAGATGTCTGCAATAGAATCTTTTACGATGATTTTTCCAGCCACTTCAGCGTCTGCCATCGCTTTATTCGCTACATCTTTGCCATCTTTCTCAACGATGCGGTCATATTCAGCCCAAGTGAATACTTTGTCGCCGAATTCTTGTTCCGCTACTTCGTAACCCCAGTTTTTGAAAGCACCTTCTGTAAATTTCATAATGTTTCCTTTATGAACTAATGTAACAGAAGAGCGTTTTTCGTTAATTGCATATTGAATTGCAGCACGAACAAGACGCTTTGTCCCTTCTTCTGAGATTGGTTTAATACCAATACCAGATGTTTCTGGGAAGCGGATTTTATTAACACCCATTGCTTCTTTTAAGAAAGCAAGAACTTTTTCTGCTTCTGGAGATCCTTGTGCGTATTCAATTCCAGCATAAATGTCTTCTGTATTCTCACGGAAAATAACCATATCAGTATCTTCCGGACGTTTTACAGGTGAAGGAACGCCTTCAAAATAACGAACTGGACGTAGACATACATATAAATCTAATTCTTGACGAAGTGCTACGTTTAGAGAACGAATACCACCGCCAACTGGAGTTGTAAGTGGACCTTTAATCGCGATTAAATATTCACGGATTAAATTTAAAGTTTCTTCTGGTAACCACTCGCCTGTTTGGTTGAATGCTTTTTCCCCTGCAAGCACTTCTTTCCAAACGATTTTCTTCTCACCATCATAAGCTTTTTCAACTGCTGCTTCTAGTACACGAGATGCAGCTGCCCAAATATCAGGACCAATTCCATCTCCTTCGATAAATGGAATAATCGGATTGTTTGGTACATTCATAACACCATTAGTTACAGTAATTTTTTCACCTGTCGTCAATGTGATAACCCCCATGTTTGAAATTTCATATGTATGAAACTGAGGGAATAACCCCTCAGTTCAAACCGTTAGTCAAATTAAAATATTCTAATCATTACATCTTCCCAAAAAAATCAGACTTTTGAAAGCGTATTTTCACTATCGAAATAGTGTTTTTCGCTTATCGTTGTGCAATTGGAACGTACACTTGATGTGTTGGTCCATTATAATCAGCACGCGGACGGATTAAACGGTTGTTTTCATATTGTTCTAGAATATGAGCTAACCAGCCTGACATACGGCTAATTGCAAAGATAGGTGTAAATAAGTCATGGTCAATTCCTAAACAATGGTATACAGAAGCTGAATAGAAATCAACATTTGGTGGAAGACCTTTTTCTTTTGTTACAATGTCTTCAATTTTGATAGACATATTATACCATTTGTCTTCTCCTAAAAGCACGCATAATCTCTTAGACATTTCGCGTAAATGTTTTGCTCGCGGATCACCCTGCTCATATACACGGTGGCCAAAGCCCATGATTTTCACTTTATTTTGAAGAGCATTATGAATATATGATTCTACATTTTCTTCTTCGCCAATTTCAGTTAACATCTTCATTACATTTTCATTTGCCCCGCCGTGAAGAGGACCTTTTAACGCACCGATTGCTGCTGTAATACCAGAATATACATCTGAAAGTGTAGCTACACAAACGCGTGCAGTAAATGTAGAAGCGTTTAACTCATGATCTGCGTGAAGGACAAGTGCCTTATCAAAAGCTTCAATTTCAACTTCATTTGGCTCGCGATCATTTAACATGTACAAGAAGTTTGCAGCTAATGATAAATCGTTTCTAGGCTCAACAACATCTAAACCTTTACGAATTCTTGCATAAGCAGCAACTAAAGTTCCCACTTGAGCCTGCAATTTAACCGCTTTCAAATAATTGGACTTTTCATCCATAATTTCAGCGCTCTCATCGTATAATGATAGCATGGAAATTGCAGTTCGTAAAACAGACATCGGATGTGCGATCTTTAAATCTACTTGTTTCAAATATGTTAAAATCTCACCTGGAACTTTATAGTATTCCGATACAGTTTCTTTAAATTTCGCTAATTCTTGTTCGTTAGGAAGCTTGCGATGCCATAATAAGTACACTACTTCTTCAAATGTAGCATTCTCCGCTAAATCATCAATATTATACCCAACATAAGTTAATGTATCATCAATAATAGAGCTCACAGATGATGTTGTTGCTACTACCCCTTCTAAACCTCGAATAACAGTCATGACATTCTCTCCTTTTCCTGAAAATTCTCCCAACCTTGCTCCTTATATCTATTTGCTCCCCTTTTGAATTATGAACGCCCGTTCACTCTTTAGGCAAGCAAAATGCACGATCATGCAAATTTGTTGCGATGTTCCCCTCTTATTGTCCATTGTCTACATGGAAAGCATGAGCGTGAATGTCTCCCCGAATCCTCACGCTCAAAAAAACAAGTTAGTGAGGAAAATAAATTCCGAAGAGTTTTATGATAAAAACAACATAAAACAATATCATTATAAAATTGTTTTATGTTGTTTTTATTTTATCTGGTGTAAAGTCTCTGCTGTTATGTAACTTTTCAAAGTTTCTAATCCTATTATAAACAATTATCTGACTTTTGTGAACAGAAAGAATTCAAAATTTTTATATTACTATAAAATTCCTTATTTAAACATCTGTATAATACTCATAATCGCATAGGCAATTCCAGCCCCAATTAATGGACCGACAGCAACTCCATTAAATAAAGCAACCGCTATAATTGTCCCGAAAACGAGCGCAGTTGTAATATGAGGATCCGTCGTCAATAATTGCACGCCGCCTTTCGCTAACAAAGCAACCGCTACCCCTGAGGCTAAAGCAATCCATGCATAATACGATTTCGCCGCTTCTCCAAGTTGTTTAAAACCTATTTCCCCCGTCGCAATCGGTACGAGCACTGCTATTGTAATAACTGTAACACCGAGGTTAATCCCTTTCGTTTGTAGATAAGGAAAGACTTTATCTCCTAGAAACGTAAACTTCAATAAAAATAACACACCAATAGCTACAGTAAGCGATTGGTTTTTCGCAATAAGTCCGATAATAAGTAGTATGAATAAAAATAACGTTGACTGACTAATCATGTTTGCACTTCCTTTCTGAAAATAATGAACTCATTTCCAAACAAAAATACCTTTAAACTTATCGTTATACATGCTATATCGATGTATATTCAACAGTAACCACTTCATTTTTTTATGTATTTTAAAATGAAAAACTGAGACTTTTACCATCAAAAATTTAAGCATGTATACATTTTTTTAAAACAATTGTCTCTCCTTTCTTTTCTAATAAGAAACAGGTAAAATAAAAAGAAGAGAAAATGAAGTTTTTACCATATAGTAGAAGCATCAACACCAAGCTTTTCCAGTCACTCATGTACTGAAAAAGCAGGAAAAATCCATCATTCCACTATAACATAAAGTGAAACTTTAATCAGTGGGGCATTTTTCACTGATTATTAGTTGAACCAATCGGGCATTTACGGGCAGTTTATCTCCACCTAACTCCTTTGATCCAGCCGCACTTCAGGTAGGAGATTTACTGCCCGTTAATACGGGATAAAGTGAAACTTTAATCAGTGCAGCACACTCGTTATAAGTTGAACGAATTAGGATAATCCATATTGGAATGGGAGGTATACATCTTTGAATCGAAACTTACTATATATGATATTGCGACTCATATTCGTCATTGTAGCGACGGTAGCAGGGTTCTATGCATTACTATATATGTCAGGACTTATCTACCCTTTTATTATTGCTTTCGCATTTGCTTATTTGATTAATCCTGTCGTCAATTTCCTTAACCAAAAACTACAATTCCCTCGTGCACTAGCAGTACTCGTTAGCTTAATTCTCGTATTCGGAGCTATCGTTGGACTTGTTACATATCTTGTAACGGAAGCAATATCTGCCACAACATACTTACTTCAACTTGTTACAATAAAGTTTCCAGATATCGTTACATTCGCGCAACAATTTGCACTTAATCATATTATGCCTCTCTATGATGATTTAATTTCTAAATTTAATCATCTTGGGGAACCACAGCGCTATACGATCACACAAAACATTCAAAACTTAGGAACTGAAGCAACGACGCAAATGAAAGAACTTTTAACAGCTATTATAAGCGGGTTAACAAATTTCATTAGTGCACTACCAACAACTTTAACTGTCCTTGTATTCGTTTTATTAGCGACTTTCTTCATTAGTTACGACTGGCACCGCCTTGCTCAGAAAGTAAGAAATCTTTTGCCCAATCGTGTTCATGGCTATGGAAAAACTATTTTTGTCGATTTAAGAAAAGCTTTATTTGGTTTTGTTAAAGCGCAACTTACACTCGTATCTATGACAACTGTTATTGTACTAATCGGGCTGTTAATATTACGCGTACCTTACGCCATTACTATCGCGATTATTACAGGGGTTGTAGATTTACTCCCATATTTAGGAACAGGCGCCGTCTTCGTTCCTTGGGTTATATACGTATTTTTCACTGGCGACACCGCTTTCGCCATCGGTCTTCTCATCTTATACATCGTCGTGATTGTCCAAAGACAAATTATGGAGCCAAAAGTACTTTCCTCTAATATCGGTCTTGATCCATTAGCAACACTGATCGCTCTATTTGTCGGCTTTAAGCTTTTTGGCTTTTTAGGATTAATCATCGGTCCAGTCACCTTAGTACTACTTAATACATTGCACAAAGCTCGTGTATTCCATGATTTGTGGAAATATATTAAAGGCTCACCTTCAAAATAATAGTTTCTAACTCATATACAACAAAAACTTACATGTAATCAGTGGGAATTTCCCACTGATTATTCCTTGTACTTATTTTTCACACTCATTACATACAACAAGAGAATTGCCCCCCAAAAGGATAGTTCTCTTATTTTTTTGCATAGAAAACGCATATTTCGAGGTATTTTTACATATTTATTCTATTATTTTTATAATTATTACTTACATTTATTACTTTTTATGTAAATGAATAAATATGCAAAATAACATAAAACGAGACTTAAACTAACAATTTTCCTACTCTTATCTAAGCTATTCCATACCAATTGATTCTTTTTATATACAAAAACAGGCTTGAGCTCAGAAGAATTTTTCTACAGCACACTCATTAAGAGCTACCAACTCCTCAAATCACATATCCAATCGAAAAATACACAGCAAATACATTAAAGTAAAACTTTAATCCGCAGGGATTTGTCCACTACTGATCATTACCCTTCACCAACCAGACTTTTATAGGTAGTCCGATTCCCCCCCCTTCACACTCAGCAAATCCCAAGGCAGACGTCTTCTTACCTTCAAATAGCCAGAGTAAAGCAAAACTTTAATTAACCGCTCTTTAACCACCCCCTCTCATCCTTTTACAGGCAAAAAAAATAGTACTTAGATCGCTATAATCTAAGCACTATTTCTGCACAATAATAGTAGAGTTCTTTCTAAACTTCCATTCCATCCACTTCATAACAAACGGCTTCAACAAAGCCCTCGTCATAGGGATAACAAAGATAAAACCTATTATATCCGTTACATATCCAGGAAGTACCAAAAGAATACCTCCTACAAAGATAAAAATACCATCCAGTACTGCCCCTCCTGGCATTTCTCCTCTATTTAACTTAGATTGAATCTCTCCAAGCACTTTAAATCCTTGCCTTTTCGCCAAATAGACGCCAACAATACCCGTAAATATAATCATTGCGAACGTAGACCATAAACCTATTACATGACTCGATCCAATTAAGACTGTAATCTCAATCGCTGGTATTAAAATAAACAAGAATAGTAACCACTTCATAGTTCCACACTCCTCTCACACATCACTTTAAACGCCCTCACGGCGCCCATATACATCATACAAAAACTAAACATCTTTTCCTATTAAAGCTCATAACAAACAGCTTTTAGAAGCAATTTCAGGCGTTTTAAGCTAGTTTTACCTCGTTTTTGTGTAAAAAAAAAGAGAAGGACTCCGATCCTTCTCTCCGTATTACTTATAGCACTTCCGCATGTCCATTATAAACAATTCCGCGTGCCGCATCAACTGTTACTTCTTGGCCATTTTTTAAAGTTGCTGTTACGCCGTTTACACCAACGATAACAGGAATACCGATTGATACACCTACAACAGCCGCATGGCTTGTTAGACCGCCTTCTTCTACAACTAGAGCAGCAGCTTTTTCGATTGCAGGAATCATATCTTTATCAGTGCTTGTTGTAACAAGGATATCACCTTCGTTTACGTTCGCTACAGCTTCAGCAGCTGTTTTTGCTACAACTACTTTACCTTTTGCAGCTTTACGACCGATTCCTTGTCCTTTAGCAACTTCTTCACCAACAACATGGATTTTCATTAAGTTTGTTGTGCCAGTTTCAGCAACTGGTACACCAGCAGTGATTACTACAGTGTCTCCAAGTCCGATTAGACCTGCATCCATACCTGTTTGAATTGCAGTATCTAACATTTCGTCAGTAGACGCTGCACGTTTTCCAGCCATAAATGCTTGTACACCCCAAACAAGTGCAAGACGACGTCCTACTTGCTCGTCAGATGTTACAGCTACGATTGGAGATTTTGGACGGTATTTAGAGATCATTTTCGCAGTATGTCCACTTTCTGTTGGAGCTACGATTGCAGCTACATCAAGAGCAAGTGCTGTATGCGCAACAGATTGGCTAATTGCATCTGTGATTGTTGGCGTGAACTCTTTAATACGTTTTTTGAACATATCTTCATATTGTAATGATTTTTCAACACGTACTGCAATGTTAGCCATCATTGTTACTGCTTCTACTGGGTATTGACCAGCAGCTGTTTCACCTGAAAGCATGATTGCATCTGTACCATCGAAGATTGCGTTCGCTACGTCACTTGCTTCCGCACGAGTTGGACGTGGGTTACGTTGCATAGAATCTAACATTTGTGTCGCAGTAATAACTGGTTTACCTAACACGTTACATTTTTTGATTAGACGTTTTTGTACTAATGGTACTTCTTCTGGTGGAATTTCTACACCCATATCACCACGAGCTACCATTAAACCGTCAGAAACTTCTAAGATTGAATCGATGTTGTCGATACCCTCTTGGTTTTCGATTTTTGGTACGATTTGGATGTATTGAGCGTTATGCCCTTCTAATAATTCACGGATTTCTAATACGTCAGATGCTTTACGTACGAATGAAGCTGCGATGAAATCAACTTTTTGCTCGATACCGAAGATGATATCTTTTACGTCTTTTTCAGTGATACCAGGAAGCTTAATGCTTACGTTTGGTACGTTAACACCTTTTTTATTTTTTACAGTTCCGCTGTTAAGAACTTTTGTACGGATGTTTCCGTCAGCTTTTTCGATTACTTCTAGTTCGATAAGACCGTCATCGATTAGAATACGAGAACCTGGGTCTACATCGTCATAAAGACCAGCATAAGATACAGAGAACTTCTCTGCAGTACCTAATACTTGCTCAGTAGAAAGAACTACTTCTGCACCTGTAACAAGCTCAGCTTGTCCGTCTACGAAGTCGTGAGTACGAATTTCTGGACCTTTTGTATCAAGTAAGATACCAACTGTTTTACCAGTTTTCTTTGAAGCTTCACGAATGTTTTTAATACGAGCGCCGTGCTCTTCATGGCTACCATGAGAGAAGTTTAAACGAGCAACGTTCATACCCGCTTCGATTAATTGTTCTAATTTCTCAATACTTTCACTAGCAGGACCTATAGTACATACAATTTTAGTTTTACGCATATTGCACCTCCGAAAATTATGAAACCGTTCCCAAATATCCGACATTAAGCCGATTAGATGGATAATTCTTTAGATAATTGATACATATCTTTATCGATTGTATGCTTTTGAGCTAACGCTTCGATAATATCATGATCAACAAGTTTATTATCTTGAATACCTACACAACGTCCACCTTTACCAGCAATTAATAATTCAACTGCTCTTGCGCCAAGACGACTCGCTAATACGCGGTCTTGCGCACTTGGTGATCCACCACGTTGTACGTGACCTAATACAGTTACACGAGTATCAAAGTTTGTTGCTTCTTCAATGTGCTTACCGATGTCAATTGCACTTCCAACACCTTCAGCCACAATGATAATACTGTGTTTTTTACCACGTTCACTACCGCGCTTCAGACGAGCAATAACATCTTCCATGTCATACTCTTCTTCTGGAATTAAGATTGTTTCAGCACCATCAGCTAAACCAGCCCATAATGCGATATCTCCAGCATGACGCCCCATTACTTCGATAACATATGTACGTTCATGAGATGTAGCTGTGTCACGAATTTTATCAATTGCATCAATAACAGTATTTAAAGCTGTATCGAAACCAATTGTGAAGTCTGTTCCAGGAATATCATTGTCGATTGTACCTGGTACACCAACACATGGGAATCCTTGTTCAGTTAATTTTTTAGCACCTTGGTAAGAGCCATCTCCACCAATAACAACAAGTCCTTCAATACCGTGTTTCTTTAATTGCTCGATACCCTTTAGTCGTACTTCTGGATCTTTAAACTCAGGACATCTTGCTGTATATAATTTTGTACCACCACGGTGGATAATATCGCCAACAGAACCAAGTTCTAATTTTTCAATATGACCAGAAATTAAACCAGCGTATCCATGGTAAATACCATATACTTCAATATCATGGAAAATCGCTTTACGAACAACTGCACGAATGGCAGCATTCATACCAGGTGAATCTCCACCACTTGTTAATACACCAATACGTTTCATTTGTACTCACCTCATAAAGATTATTTGCCTTATAATAAAATAACACGAAAAAATATAAAAACACAATGGAGAAGATGTGTCTTTTCATAATAAAAACGTGCATTCGCGAAGAGGAACGCACGCTTTTCTTATTTTATCCCAATGGAAGCGTTTGAAAACGAAACTTGCCCAATTTTCATATATTTTTCATAACGTTTTTCGATTAATTCATCTTTCGAAATTCCGCTTAATTGTTCAAAAGTTTTCTTAAGCATTAAATCTATATTTTCTGATTGTTTTAAAACATTACGATGCGCTCCGCCTTTTGCCTCTGGAATAATTTCGTCAATTACACCTAATTCTTTCAAATCTGATGCTGTAATTTTCATCGCTTCTGCAGCTTCTTTTGCTTTACCAGCGTCTTTCCAAAGAATTGCCGCCGCACCCTCTGGTGTAATAACAGAATACGTAGAATTTTCCAGCATATGAATGTAATCTCCTACTCCAAGACCTAACGCACCACCACTACCACCTTCACCGATAACAATACAAATAACAGGTACAGTTAAACCCGCCATTTCAAATAAATTACGGGCAATTGCCTCACTTTGTCCACGTTCTTCAGCTGCTTTACCAGGATAAGCTCCCTTCGTATCGATGAAACAAATAATAGGACGATTAAACTTTTCCGCTTGTTTCATTAGACGCAGTGCTTTTCGATATCCTTCTGGATGAGGCATCCCAAAATTACGACGAATATTTTCTTTCGTATCTTTTCCGCGTTGGTGCCCAATTACAGTTACAGGCATCCCTTTATATTTCGCAATGCCGCCGACAATCGCTGCATCGTCGCCAAATAGGCGATCTCCATGACATTCAAAAAAATTAGTAAATAAGTGCTCAATATAATCGAGCGTTGTCGGTCGTTCTGCATGACGAGCAATTTGAACACGGTCCCATACTTTCATATTGCCGTATATATCTTCCTCTAATTTTTCTAGCTTGTCTTCCAAAATACGAATCTCCTCACTGAAGTCCATCTGGCTGTTTTTCGTATAGTCTTTCAGTTCACGAATCTTATTTCTTAGCTCAACAACTGGTTTTTCAAATTCTAGCTCTGCCATACAGCCATTTCCCCTCCTTGATGAACTTCTAAAATCTTACGGAGCGATTCTCTCATATCATCACGATGCACCACCGCATCTAATTGACCGTGCTCTAGTAAAAATTCTGCCGTTTGGAAATCTTCCGGTAGCTTCTCACGCACTGTTTGTTCAATTACACGTCTACCAGCAAATCCGATAAGTGCACCTGGCTCTGCAAGATTGTAATCACCAAGTGAAGCGAAACTCGCTGAAACCCCGCCCGTCGTTGGGTGAGTCATAACAGAAATAAATAACCCTCCTGCATTACTATGCTTTTTCAAAGCTACGCTTGTTTTTGCCATTTGCATTAAACTTAATATCCCTTCTTGCATACGGGCACCACCCGACGCAGTAAAGATAATAAATGGAACTTGTAAGTCGTATGCTTTTTCAACTGCACGGGCAATTTTCTCTCCTACAACGGAGCCCATGCTGCCCATTCGAAAACGAGAATCCATTACTGCAACAACAACAAGCATGTCATCAATTGTTCCTTCACCAGTTACAACCGCTTCGTTCAATTCAGTCTTCTTACGATCGCTCTCTAGTTTCTCTTCATATGCTGGAAACTCGAGTGGATTTAATGAAACCATTTCTTTGTCATACTCACGGAATGACCCTTCGTCCAATATACTATCAAGACGTTCCCATGCATTCATAGAATGATGATATCCACAATTCACACATACTTTTAAATTTTTTAGAAGCTCTTTCGTATACATGATTTTTTTACATTTCGGACATTTTGTCATAACGCCATCTGGTACATCTTTTCGTACTTGTTCTGAAGGTATTGCAGCGTACTTTTTCTTTTTCACGAATAAATCTCTTAGCACAATTTGACCCCCTTCGTTGAGAGCTAAGGTTAGCGCAAGAAGAAAATTGGGCTAACACCAAAGTTTGATGTTAGCCTTATCTTCTCAATCTGTCTAATAACCTCACTCTTTACGTTTAACTTTAACCGCTACGCGATAGAATGTTTGTCATAACGTGTCATGGTCATTTCGACAAATTTTATACATTACGAGTGAAACTGTATATTCTCTACTAATTCATCGTAAATTTTTAGTGCATCATTTTCTTGTTTTTCTTCCAAGGTAGCATAAAGCTTTCTATACATATCAATAGAATCTCCTGAAACTTTACAAGAAAGAGTTGATACGTAATCATTTACGATCATCCAAATGCGATATAGTAAATAATTATCGACTTGTTCAATAAGTGTTTTAAAGAACGTTTGATGAAGCGTCGGAATTGAGTTTTCATTTTCTTCAAGCACTTGATGTAATTTACTTAGCACTTTAGAAAACGTTTCTTTCGGTAAATTACATACAATTCGAATCATATCTTTCTCAAGCAATCGTTTTGTTTGTAATAAATCACGAATTGTTTTCTCATCTTGCAGCAAAAACGGAGCAATCAATTGTACAAGACCGTTATCATAAAAGTTTCGAATAAACGTCCCTTCACCACGTCTCGTTTCAATCAATCCTACCAGTTCTAAAGCACGCAACGCTTCTCTTACAGAAGAACGTCCTACGTTTAAACGTGAACTTAACTCACGCTCAGACGGTAAACGATCCCCTGCTACCAATCCATCCTCTTCCATAATGGAACGGATTTTTTTTACAATTTCGAGATATACTTTTGTATTTGATGATGTCAATGGAAATTCCTCGCTTATTCTTTACCAATCAGCGCTAATTGTTTTGTTTTCTCAGCAACCTCATTTGGATCTACTTGACGGCGAGCTACTCCTGTTTCCATTGCTGCTTTCGCAACGTAAGCTGCCACTTGAGGCGCCACACGCGCGTCAAACGGTGCTGGAATGATATAGTCTGCATTTAACTCATCTTCTGCTACAAGCTCAGCAATAGCCTGTACAGCTGCCATCTTCATTTCTTCGTTAATTTGTGTCGCATGTACGTCAAGTGCACCGCGGAAAATACCAGGGAACGCTAGTACATTATTTACTTGGTTCGCAAAGTCAGAACGACCTGTTCCAACAACAGCTGCGCCCGCTGCTTTTGCCAATTCTGGCATAATTTCTGGAACTGGATTCGCCATTGCAAAAATAATTGCATCGTCATTCATTGTACGAACCATCTCTTCTGTTAATGCACCTTCTGCAGATACACCAATGAATACGTCCGCACCTTGTACAACATCAGCTAAAGAACCTTCGATACGATTCTTATTTGTATATTTTGCAACTTCATCCTTCACCGGATTCATACCTGTAGGACGACCCTCATAGATCGCGCCTTTACGGTCACACATAATAATGTCGCGTACGCCATAGCGATATAAAAGTTTAATAATTGCAATACCTGCTGCACCTGCGCCATTTGCGACAACTTTAATGTCAGACATTTTCTTTCCAACTAATTTTAGCGCGTTTACAAGACCTGCTACTGTTACGATAGCTGTTCCGTGTTGATCATCATGGAAGATAGGAATATTTGTTTCTTTTTTCAAACGTTCTTCAATAATGAAGCAGTTTGGTGCTGCGATATCTTCTAAGTTAACGCCGCCAAAAGTTGGCTCCATTAATTTTACAGTTTCAACAATTTTATCTACATCGTTTGTATTTAAGGCAATTGGGAATGCATCTACACCAGCAAAGCTCTTGAATAATACAGCTTTACCTTCCATTACTGGAAGAGATGCTTCAGGTCCAATGTTACCAAGACCAAGTACAGCCGTTCCATCTGTCACAACTGCTACCATATTTCCCTTCATCGTATATTCATATACCTTACTTTTATCGTCATAAATTTCTTTACAAGGTTCTGCAACCCCTGGAGAATATGCAAGACTTAAATCTTTTGCATTTTCTACTTTTACTTTTGATACAGTTTCTAATTTTCCTTGATGCACTTTATGCATGTGAAGTGCTTCTTCACGAAGTGTTGACAAACTATCCACTCTCCTCAAATTATTCTAGCTGATATCAATTTCTCCAAGTGGTCTGACCACGAACACTACTACTATAATAATCGAAGTGTAGGGAAATTGTCCATTATATTTTCACAACCACATTTTCTTCCCCGACAATTTCACGAAGTGCCCCTAAACATTCTTCACTTGGATGAATCGATAAACTCCGAGATAATTGTACCATTTTATGTTCCTTTTCATAATAAATTAGTACTTTCGCAAAACCTGAATAGTCAAACAATATTTTAGTAACCTGATTTAACAGCTTTTTCTCATACTGAGACGGCAATTTCACGTAAACAGATGCGTCTTTCTTTTCTTCATACACATCCATTTCTTCTAATGGATATAGCCCATTTACAATCCATTGTAACTTATGATTTCTTAGCTCAATCATACCGTCAACTAAAACAATTGCCCCTTCTTGTAACTTATCTGAGAAATGTATATACGTTTCTGGGAAAAGAACTGCTTCCATTTCATCATTTTGATCACAAAATGTAATAAACGCCATCTTTTGCAACTTTTTCGTACGAATCACTCTCACGCTTGTTATATACACGATAGCCCTTTGTACTTTTTTCTTATGTCGCATTGCCTGAGCGAGAGATGGAATTTCTAATTCTTTCGCTAACTTCACATACTGTGCTGTCGGATAGCTTGATAAATAAAAACCTAGTGCTTCCTTCTCTTTATTTAACTGTTCAATAAAAGAGAGCTCTTCTCCTTGCACGTATTTTGATTTTGGAACAGCATCTCCTAAATCACGTGCAAGATTTGCGTACTCTAACGCTCCTTTAAGGCTCTTCCATAAATTCGTTCTCGAAACACCAAAATCGTCAAAACACCCAGACCAGACGAACGCCTCTAAATTCCGTTCTGTTACAAACTTTGATGGCATGCGAAGGCAAAATTCAAATAAATCTTCAAACATTTTTTCCTCTCGTTCTTCGAGTAACGCTGTCACTGTAGCCATTCCGATGTTTCGAATGGAAAGTAAGCTGTAACGTATCGCATTGCCTTCTATTTGGAAATTGTAACCACTTCTCTGAAGAGACGGCGGCAAAACATGAAAACCTTTTCGCTTCGTTTCTCGTATATATTGCACAATCTTATCTTCATTTCCAATTGCACTTGATAATAGTGCCGTCATGAATTCCAACGTATAATTCGCTTTTAAGTAGGCAAGCTGATATCCAATCATACTGTAGGCTACAGCGTGACTTCGGTTAAAACCGTAATTCGCAAATCTTACAATCAAATCATAAATTTTCTCCGCGGATGTCTCATCATAACCATTTTGTAAACAACCTTGCACAAAATGCTTACGTTCCTGATCTAAAATATCACGATTTTTTTTACTCACTGCACGGCGTAATAAATCTGCTTCTCCGAGCGAGAATCCCGCCAACTTCGACGCAATTTGCATAATTTGTTCTTGGTATACAATTACACCGTATGTTCTTTCTAAAATCGGCTTTAAATCCGGATGTAAATATTCAATTTGTCTTTTTCCGTGCTTTGATTCAATAAAGGTCGGAATTTGTTCCATCGGTCCTGGTCTATATAACGAGTTAACAGCGACAATATCTTCAAATTCATTCGGTTTTAACCCGCGAAGTACATTTCGCATACCACCTGATTCAAGCTGGAATACACCTGTTGTATCCCCTCTCCCTAACAATTGGAACGTCTTTTCATCTTGAAGTGGTAAATTTCTTATATCGATTTGTGTCCCCGTTTTTTTCACGATAAACTTTATAATATTTTCAAGTAACGTTAAATTACGTAATCCTAAAAAGTCCATCTTGAGCAACCCAAGTTCTTCTAATGCATCAGCTGGGTATTGCGTAACATACACATCGTTATGCCCTTCTTGAATTGCAACACTTCCTGTTAACGGCTCTTGGCTCATAATAACGCCAGCTGCATGAATAGACGTATGACGTGGTAAGCCTTCTACACGTTTTGCAATTTCAAATACACGCTCATGCAAAAGATTCCCTTGTATAAACTCACGGAGTGATTGCGATTCCTCATATGCATCTTTTAACGTTATACCAAGCTTTGATGGGATAAGTTTTGAGAATATGTCAATATCTCGCGGCGGAAGCCCCATTACACGGGCGATATCTCTAATTGCCGCTTTCGCTGCAAGCGTCCCGAACGTTACAATTTGCGCAACACGAATCTGACCATATTTATCTTTCACATATCGAATCATTTCATCACGTCTTATATCTGGAAAATCGATATCAATATCCGGAAGTGTCACACGTTCAGGGTTTAAAAATCTTTCAAATAATAGATCGTATTCAATTGGATCAATATCTGTAATTTCTAATACGTAAGAAACGAGCGATCCAGCTGCCGATCCACGTCCTGGTCCTGTTAAAATATGATTTTCATGTGCGTATTTCATAAAGTCCCATACGATGAGGAAATAATCACTAAATCCCATACTAGAAATAACGTTTAATTCATGATTCAAACGCTGTATATGTACTTCTTTCGGCGTACCATATCGTTTGTGCAACCCTTCTTCACAAACGCGGCGTAAATACGTATCATTCGTCTCGTTAGATGGAACTGGAAATTTCGGTAATTGATTTACATGGAAAGGAATTTCTACTTGGCAACGTTCTGCGATTTTTATTGTATTTTGAATCGCTTCCTCAGCATGCGAAAATAGTGCTTCCATTTCATCCATTGACTTTAAATAATACTGATCCGTTTTCATTCTCGGCCTATCTGGATCCGTCATTTTCGTTCCACTTTCAACAGATAATAAGCATTCATGAACAAGTGCGTCACTTTGATTGATGTAGCGTACATCGTTTGTTGCAACGACCGGAACATTTACCTTATTAATAAATTCAGGTAGCTTTTCTTGTAAAAGCAGTTCATCTTGAATCGCATGATGCTGCAAACTCATATAAAAATTGCCGAACATACTTTGATACATGCGAGCTACTTCTTCAGCTTGACTCTCTTTGTCTTCTAATAATAATTGTTCAATTTCCCCATCTTTACCTGGTGAAATGGCAATTAATCCTTTTGCATAATGGGCAAGCCACTTTTTCGGAATACCTTCTTTGGACTTTGTCATAATGCTACTAGAAATCTTTAATAAATTTTGATAGCCTATTTCATTTTCAGCAAGTAAAACAAGCGGATAAGCCCTTTCTTCTTCTTCACTAAAAATAGAAGCTGTTAAGCCGATAATAGGCTGTATACCATGTTTCTTACATGCTTTATAAAACGGAATAACGCCATACATAACATTTTCATCCGTAATAGCCAGCGATGAAAAACCAAGTTCTTTCGCCCTGACTACAAGCTCATCAATTTTACAAGCACTTTTTAATAAACTAAAAACGGTTTGACATTGTAAATGCACAAACTTCACTGTTGTACCCTCTCTTTACCAATCTGACTACTTTTATTATAGGTGATGAGGAAAGCGGAAATCAAAACATACTTCTTATACTTTGTCCATATATATGAAGAAGAAAGGGGAATGACGATGGATGTAAGAGAACATACTTTTTTCTCTCTGCTCATTATTAGTTATTTTATTGCCTTTGGGGTTATACTTGGCGGTTCATTAATTGGCGGATTTGGTGCATTTCTTATCGGAAAACCAACTCTCACTTACATTAATCAATTCGCCCAAAATTTAAAGATTTGGGCACTCGTTGCAGCAATTGGTGGAACATTTGATACTTTTTATAGCTTTGAAAGAAGTTTCTTTGGCGGAGATATGAAAGATATCGTAAAACAAATTCTCCTTATTTTTTTCGCAACTGGTGGTATGCAAACAGGTCTTACTATTATTAAATGGCTAACGCAGGAACATGTATGAGAGTGCCAAGTGCCAATACAGCCAAAAGATGGTATTTAGTTTTAGCTGGCGCTGCTGTTGGAGGCGTATTGAGCTGGTTTGTTTTTTTGTACATATACGGTGTTTTTCAAGAAGAACAAGCTAGTAAAATAGCAGAGCAACGAGAAATTATAGAAAAACAAGAAGCAAAGCTCCACGTCCTTCTCGAAGATCAAGAAAAATTGAACACTGAAAATAAACGACTCTTAACCATTCAAGAGATTAAAATAAAAATTATAAATCGAGAAAAATACGATTTAGACAATCTTACACTCGAAAATATGACCACTTCTATCCATAATGACCTCCAGCATCTTTTAACGAAAAACATTCAAAGTATAGCAAAAAATAAAGACCTACTCAAAAAAGCAATCGAAAATAAAACGTATAAACATTACGATCGTCTATACCGCTTTAAAGTCGATACAATATCTTTTGATACCGTGCTTGAAATCAGCATTGCTATAGAGAAAGAAAAATAAAGAAGGAGGGCTTTAGCGCCGCTCCTTCTTTTCGTTTTCATATATAATCTCTTATTTACATAGCTCACATAAATCAGCAAAAAGACGATCCGCTTCTTCCCAAGAAGATGCTTTTGCACCAGAAGCCATCGGATGCCCTCCGCCATTATATTGCATTGCTAATTTATTTATAACTGGTCCCTTTGAGCGAAGACGAACACGAATCACATCGTCTTCCTCTAAAAATAGAACCCACGACTTTAATCCATCAATATTACCAAGTGCTCCAACAACACCGGATGCCTCAGAAGGAAGTACATCAAACTTTTCTAATACTTCTTTCGTTAATTTAATGTAAGCTGCTCCTTCTTCTACCATCGTAAAGTTTTGTAAAATATAGCCGTTTAAACGAGCAATCTTTTCTTGCGTCTTATACATTTCATTGTATAAATCTGTGAATTTCACATCCATATCAACAAGCTCACTTACATAACGAAGTGTTTTCGCTGTTGTATTCGGGAATAAGAAACGACCTGTATCCCCAACAATACCCCCTAAAATAAGGCGCGCTGCTTCTTTTGTTATCTTTAATCCTTTATCTTTTCCATAACTGTAAAACTCATAAATCATTTCACTTGTAGAACTTGATGTCGTATCTACCCACGTAATGTCTCCGTACGGATCTTCATTTGGATGATGATCAATCTTGATTAACATCTTCCCTTTTGTATAGCGTTGATCGTCAACACGTTCTTGATTCGCAGTATCACAAACGATAACAAGTGCATTTTCATATACACTATCTTCAATATCATCCATTACTCGTAAAAATGATAACGACGGTTCATTGTACCCAACCATATAAATATTTTTCTTTGGAAACGATTCTTGTAGAATTGTACCAAGACCGCACTGAGAACCTAATGCATCTGGATCTGGACGCACATGACGGTGAATAATAATTGTATCAAACTCTTTAATTGCTCCTAAAATTTGCTCATGCATATGTATAATCTCCTTTTTACTCAACTTCTCCACTTTAACGTGCAGTAAAAGCCCAACCGGTGCAGGCTAATCATTAGCGCGCAGAAACACCCCCGCACTAATTAAAGTTTCACTTTATCCTTCATTATAACGGAAAGTATTTCATACATGCGAACAATTGCTTTATAATAAAAGTTAGAAAGTTTAGATATTTCTTTTTTCTCCACTATTATTTTTCACAAAGCGATAGGAGTGTGTATTATGCCAGTATTAGTCTTCTGTATTATCGTCTCATTTATGTTGTACCTCTTCTACAAAACAAAATACTTTCGTACAAGCCGCCCAATGGAGAAAGGTTGGCTCTCTGGAAAATCTGCAATGGCACTCGGTTCATTCGTCTTATTCTTCGGGATAAACCAATTCTTTTTAGAACTTTCAACCGCTCGTATTATCGTTGGTGTTTTATTTGTTCTATTTGGTAGTGCAAGTGTATTTAATGGATTTCGCCAATATAAACATTTCTTACCATTAGCAGTTGAAGAAGCTGAATCTGTCTGAAGCAACATAAAAAAGCATCAATATTGTGATGCTTTTTTACGTCCCTTAACTTTTAAAATCATATATGCAACAAAAGCAGAAGGTATATTAAAGGGGTTGCCTTGTACGTGAAAATGTAATTGTTCTTCTTCAAAAGACATTTTTTCATATAGTTCCCGCTGAGATAATCCTGTTCGTTTCTTTTTTTCATGCAATCCTTGTAAATATAAATATTGAAGCGGTATCATCACAAGAAAGTAAAATAGTGCGATCCCACCAAAAAAGAGCACTTCTGATGACATAATACATACCACCTTCCCGAAATCCATTTTCTTACAATGTAATTATAACATAGTATAAACTCTAATTGAATTAATATTCTGTTTTTTGTTTATACAATTGTCTCACCGCATAATTCCTCTTCAGCATACTGAATATATCGCCTAATAAAATTTCCGGGATTCTTTTTAATCGGTTCAATATCAAGTCTTAATGGTATTTTTCCGGCCATATAAAAGATTCTTGAAGCGGTCCCCAGTCGAATGGCTGCTTCCGAAATATTTTCCCCATATCCCATTATGAAGTTCCCCCATACTTCTTCTAACTGTCCCGAAGCAATTAAATGCAATCTCGGAACACCAATATCAAACTCTTTATACCCAAATCCACATTCATCAAAATCGAGCAAATACCAATCCTCTTTGTCTACAAGAACATTGCCAAAATGCATATCACCATGAACAAATTGTTTTTCTCCTAGTTGAGTTGAATTTGTAAGCTCTTGTATTCTTTCTGCAATTCTCATGCATTTATGCTTATCCTCATAAGATAAAAACGAAGTATTTAATAAACGTTGTAAAGGCTCGTGAATTGTCTTTTTCTCGCTATATATAGGCCTTTCATAACCTCCCCAAGTTTGTGGCACTCTTTTGAGCACTCCATTTGTTTTTTCATGAAACATTCGCATTAATGATCCAAGCTTTTCATAATCTTTATCCTTTGGTTCTAAAATTTCACTTCCGCTTATAAACCTAAAGACAACAAAATACCGGATACTTCCCTCGCCTTTCATAACAGATGTGATCCAGTCACCATTTTTATTTACAACTACTTCTGGTACTAACATTTGTTTTTGTATCGCTATTAACCAATGTATTTCAGCTTCTATTTGCTCGGCTGTATAACGTCCTTCTCGATACTGCCTAACTACAAATTTATTTTTGTCCGATTCGAATATATATGTTTGATTTTCTCCTCCATGCAATAATGAGACTTTCATAAGACTATTTAAATTATATTGCTTACATAACTGCTCTTTAATGTGAAAATCCATTCTTCTCCCCCTAGTTCGTATAGTGAAGCATAGTCTCCCTATCCAATTACATTATTGTTATCTCTTCATGATTAGTAGCGTAAGCTTTCTTATCCACTAACAACCAATTTTCTATCTATACTGATACATATCCTGCTATTTTTTCACTTCGCTACCCGAACTCTTACCGAGCTTAAGTAATAACTTCAAAATCAAATAAAACAAAATAAAGTTAAAGAAAAAGCCTAATGGATTAAACGAAATTTCCCATCCGCCATAATAAATGAAATTTTCTGCTGGTATACCAAAGTAAATAAAATCGCTATAATTTTCTCCAGTTGTAGGAATAAAGGAACAAATAATAGCGAAAATCAAACTTATTACATACAATTTCTTTTTATTTGAATCCATTCTTCTATGTGTTAACACATGAACAGTTATTGCAAATAGTAAACCTAAAAAGAAAAATATTACTCCCATTCGACACCCCCACAATTATTGTTCAAGCACCTTCAAATGATTGCGTGCCCTACTTATAAATATGAAACAGAACGTGATTTAACTTTCTCTTTTGCAATGCAATACATAATAGATTCAGTTGATAACTAAATTTTAATTTTTTCTAATATAGCGTTCTAAAAAAAATGGAACAAACCAAAGCGGCCTGCTCCATCTTTTTATTTATCGATCAACTGCACCATAAGTAATGCTTTCCCGACAACATTACCTTCATGATGTACTTCTACATCAACCTTACCAAATTTACGTCCAATTTCTAATACTTTTGGATGAACTGATACAACATTATCAATTTGAACTGGTTTTACGAAATAAATTGTTAAGTTCTCAACAATTAAATCGCTCTTCTTTTGCGCACGAATAACACGATTCGTTGCTTCCGTCACAATCGTTGCGAATACACCGTAAGATAACGTTCCGATTGAATTCGTCATTTGCGGCGTCACTGAAAATTGATATAGATGTTCATTTTTCGCTTCTTTCGGCGTCATAAATTGATTCGTTACAATATCATCGATCGTTTCACCAACTTGTGGTTGACGCTGAATCATTTGCAGTGCCTGAAGTACATCTTGACGGCTAATAATACCTTGCAATTTATTTCCTTCATCAACAACGGGAAGTAATTCAATACCTTCCCACACCATCATACGTGCGGCAGCCGCGACAGACATTTTTCCATTTACCGTAATTGGATGCTTTGTCATCACTTTATCAATTGGTGTTTCTTTTACAACACCAATCATATCCTTAGAAGTCACAATACCTAATACCTTTTTATTTTCATCAACAATCGGATATCTTCCGTGCATCGTCTCTTCGTTATACGCATGCCATTGCTGCACTGTATCATTTGGTTTTAAATATAACGTTTCTTCAATTGGCGTTAAAATATCTTCAACGAGTACAATTTCTTTCTTAATCAGCTGATCGTAAATCGCACGGTTAATTAACGTTGCAACTGTAAATGTATCGTAACTACTTGAAATAATCGGCAGTTTTAATTCATCTGCTAATTTCTTCACATGATCTTCCGTATCAAATCCGCCCGTAATTAATACAGCGGCTCCAGTTTCTAACGCTAATTGATGCGCGTTCGTACGGTTACCGACAATAAGTAAGTTTCCAGCTTCTGTATAGCGCATCATAGCTTCTAATTTCATTGCCCCGATTACGAATTTATTTAACGTTTTATGTAGTCCTTCTCTGCCTCCAAGTACTTGGCCATCAACAATGTTAACAACTTCTGCATATGTCAACTTTTCAATATTTTCTTTCTTCTTTTGTTCAATTCGAATGGTTCCGACACGTTCAATCGTACTAACATACCCTTTATTTTCTGCATCTTTAATTGCACGGTAAGCTGTCCCTTCACTTACACTCAAATCTTTTGCAATTTGCCTTACAGAAATTTTATGCCCTACTGGCAGGCTATTAATATGTTCTAAAATTTGGTTATGCTTGGTAGCCAAATGGTTTCACCATACTTTCTTTTCCCTAAATTCTTCATGTGTTGTATTTTCAGTATACTATATTTTCAAAACTGTTACACTCTCTCTTTATATATCTGTACTATTTTTTTTATAACAAAATACGCCTTACATGACACTACTTCTTCTATTACAACAATGTAATGGTATTGTCATCTCGTTCGATAGTTTGTCCAGCCGCTTCCATATACAATGAAGACAAGAAATGAAACAAAGGAGCGGATACATGATGAAAAAATTATTAGAGGTTGTAGGTGCTGTATTTTTAGCTTTCGTAGACGGAAAAAAAGTTGCAATGGAATTGAATGGAACACCTGAACAGCCACTTCCAAAAAGAAAAGAATCGTCAAAACAAGTACAACCTTTACAAGCTGTCCTACACACGTAAAAAACCCTTCACTTGTCTTTTCAAATGAAGGGTTTCTTTTCTATAGTGTAATACTTTCTCCAGCTTCTAATACTTTTCCTGTACAATTTTGTAGCTTTTCTACAAATTGATATGGATCTTGTTCAATAACCGGGAACGTATTGTAATGCATCGGTACAACAGTTTTCGCCTGAACCCATTTTGCTGCTAACACAGCATCTTCTGGTCCCATTGTGAAATTATCACCAATTGGTAAAAATGCTACATCAATGTTATTTAGTTCCCCAATTAATTTCATATCAGAGAATAGAGCAGTATCTCCTGCATGATACACAGTTTTCTCTTCTGCTGTAAATAAAATACCCGCTGGCATACCTGTATATGTAATCGTCTTATTTTCTTCATCAATATAACTAGAGCCGTGGAATGCTTGTGTAAACTTCACTTTTCCGAAATCAAATTCATGCGAACCACCGATATGCATCGGGTGTGTATTTACACCTTGCCAGCTTAAAAATGTCGCTAGTTCAAATGGTGCTACAACAACTGCATTATTTTTCTTCGCAAGCTCTACTGTATCGCCAACATGATCACCATGTCCATGCGATAAAAGAATCGCATCTACTTTTACATCTTCAGCCTTTAAATCTGTTGTCGGATTTCCCGTTAAAAATGGATCAATTAAAATCACTTTTCCATTCGTTTCAATTTTTACAACTGAATGCCCATGATAAGATACTTTCATTATTACATTCCTCCCCCTATTCACATTCTCACTTTTTATTCTACATGATTTTTCAATTCCCTGTCTTTTCTAACATCTATTTACTTGTCATAACGCTTTCCTCCGATGTAAAGTTATATTTGTAATTAAATATCTCGGGGGTGCCAATCGATGAATGCTAGATTAGAAAATTTAATGCAATGGCTAAAAGAAAAAAACGTAGAAGCTGCGTTCTTAACTTCTACACCAAACGTCTTCTACATGACAAACTTCCACTGTGAACCACACGAAAGACTTCTTGGTATGTTTGTATTCCAAGAAAAAGAACCTATTTTAATTTGCCCTAAAATGGAAGAAGGCCAAGCACGTAACGCTGGCTGGGCACATGAAATTATCGGATTCACTGATACAGACAGACCATGGGATATGATTGCAAAAGCAATTAAAGACCGCGGTATCAATGCAAACGCAGTTGCAATTGAAAAAGAACATTTAAACGTAGAGCGCTACGAAGAATTAACAAAATTATTCCCAAATGCAGCTTTCAAATCAGCTGAAGAGAAAGTTCGCGAACTTCGTTTAATTAAAGATGAAAAAGAACTTTCTATTTTACGCGAAGCAGCTAAAATGGCAGACTATGCTGTTGAAGTTGGTGTAAATGCAATTAAAGAAAATCGTAGCGAGCTAGAAGTATTAGCAATTATTGAACACGAATTAAAAACAAAAGGCATACATAAAATGTCATTTGATACGATGGTATTAGCAGGTGCAAACTCTGCTCTTCCACACGGTATTCCAGGTGCAAACAAAATGAAACGCGGCGATTTCGTACTATTTGATTTAGGCGTAATCATTGAAGGTTATTGCTCTGACATTACACGTACAGTAGCATTCGGTGACCTTTCTGAAGAACAAACTCGTATTTACAACACTGTACTTGCTGGACAACTACAAGCAGTTGAAGCATGTAAACCAGGTGTTACACTTGGCGCAATTGATAACGCAGCACGTTCTGTTATCGCAGATGCAGGTTACGGCGACTTCTTCCCGCACCGCCTTGGTCATGGACTTGGAATTAGCGTACACGAATATCCAGATGTAAAAGCTGGTAACGAGTCTCCACTAAAAGAAGGTATGGTCTTCACAATCGAGCCAGGTATTTACGTACCAAACGTAGGTGGCGTTCGTATTGAAGATGATATTTATATCACAAAAGACGGATCAGAAATTTTAACGAAATTCCCGAAAGAATTACAATTTGTAAAATAATAAAAAAAGGCAGCGTGAATGCTGCCTTTTTTTATTTCTCTACTATCATTTTCGCTGGATAACTTTCAAGTGTTTTAGAAGACCATACTTTTATTTTATCCCCTGTTTTTAATTGATTATATGCGTCTTTATCCTTAAATCTCAACACTATATCTGATGGATGTTCTTTCTTCATTTGTTGCTCTATATAATTTTGTAACTCTACTTTCGTTTCAAACGTTTTATCACTGACAAAAAATACCGTATCATTTCTTAATATGACATATCCCTCTTTAAGTACTTTTTTGACCGCTACTCGCTCTACTGGCTTTGTAGCGCACGCTGATAATATGATTAGAAATACACTAAAAAATATATACATAGAAACTCTCATATTCCTATTCATTTTTAACCCCTCACTCTACACTATTTCCGCTTTAAAACCATCTTCTCTTCATACTTATCATCCCATTTAATCACAACCTCTACCGGTTCATCTTTAGATAGAGGAGGCGCACAACTTACACAAGAAGACTTCATTTCAATCCTTGCTCCTTTATGAACTTCTGACGTTTGTGTCATTGTACTAAAGGCTCCATTAATAGCAATCTCTAAATTCTTAAATTCTATATTCCCATCGCCGCCCTTATACTGAAATGTAAACACTCCATCTTCACTGTCATCCTGAATATGCCCTTTATATTGTCCTGTCCAACTTTTGCTCTCGCTAGAAAAAGTAACATACGAAATCGAACAACTTCCTAAAAAGAAAATACTAATAAAAAAGAATAATGCTCTCTTCACAATGTCCCTCCATTCAAAAGCACTTATGTATCCCGCATGAACGGGTAGTAAGACCCCCACCTCAAAATTCGGTGAAAGCAAAGAAGTTAGGTGGGGGATCAACTGTCCTTAAAAGTCCGATTGGTTCAACTAATAATCAGCGAGGGATGAACCCCCACTGATTAAAGTTTCACTGTATTGTCTATTTCTTCCTCTTATTATATTATTAAAATACAGAATTCTCTAAAAAAGGAGGTTTATATGTTACAACAACAGTTAGAAGAAATTCGTAATAATAATTACGTAATCAATGATGCCCTCAATATCGATTCTTTAAGTTCCATTATGCTTGAGCATATTGGGGATACTGATGGCTATTTAAGGGATAAACTTATCTACTCTACTTTTTATCATCTCATCAAAAAGGACTATATTTCACACACACACTTACAGAAACTATTATTAGAAAGCATCAGTGACAAATATTTATTGTATAAGATTCATTCAGATGACGAAGATGCGGTATTTACCCGCGCATTTACAACATTATTAATTGCGCTCATTATTGATGCCGATACAAATCATAATTTCTTATCACAGGCTGATCTTTTACATGTAAAAGATCGATTAGTGCTATATATGAACAACGAGCATGATTTCCGTGGATATGTGCAAGACCACGGCTGGGCACACAGTATCGCTCATGCTTCTGATACATTTGAAGCGCTTGTTCGTAGTCCTAAACTGGAAACTTTATATTACGAAGAAATATTACAAACTTTATTAAACAAAGTTTGTGTCCATTCTATTTACTACAAATATGAAGAAGACGAGCGTATCGTTTATCCAATTATCGCAATGCTGCAAAATGGTCTAAAGGAAGAAGTACTCATAGTAGCCCTTCATGACTTAGTAGCCCAATTACCCGTCCAAAAACAAACATTACCTATTAAATCATACGAGTTTCTATACGGAAATATTAAATCTTTCTTACGTAGTTTGTTTTTCCGACTACGCACACTGTCTATATGTGAAGAAACCGAATGCAAAATTGAAAAATTGCTACGAGAACTTCCAAAATATTATTAAAAAAAGAAGGCCACTTAGAAAGTGCCTTCTTCTATTTCACTAATATTTAATTGAAATTTCACGATCCAAACTGAGAAAAGGTGGACAAGAATCGCAAACGCCATACATGCTCCGCTTAAAAAAGTTAGTATAGGATGCGAATACACGTGCCCTAATCCATAGGATATCGCCACGAAAAACATTGTTATGTAAATATAAATTGCTCCATGTATTTGCCTCATATAAACCTCCTTTTCCCATATTATAACATAAATTTTCTGATTATTCACATTAATAGCTTGTAATCAATATTTCTCAACTGTTACACCTCTAACAGCAGCCTTAATATATGGTGCTCCTTGTAAACTTTGTAAATCCTCTGTTTTTCCTGTTACAACTACACCGTATATTCGTAATTCTTTCGGTTTGATGTTTTTTATTTCTTTATAGTTTGTCCTAAAAGATTCTTGCTATCCCCTTTTATTTTCACTTAAAGATATCCAAATACAGCTTTTCTAAATTTTTATCATAATAAAAAGCACATCTATTTTGATGTGCTCTTCACATATACTTTAGTAACATATGAATCATTTTTTTGAAACAAAAACTCCCACGCCTCTCTCCATAATATCGTTATGACTTAGTTGTCATAATAATTGAACGCGGGTAAAACCCCTGCTTTTCATAAAATGATACAGCTTCATTTCCGTACACTACTGTTAATTCAATTTTATCTATCTTCTTTTCTTTAAACCATTCTACTGCACTATTCAGTAACTTCAAACCAAATCCGTTTCTTCGGTATTTTTCATCGACAAATAAAACTTCAATCTTTCCGCTTGCCCTTTTACTATATGCTATACAAAATCCTAATATATCGTCTGTTTCTGATTCAACTAATAATTCAATTCTATATTCCCCGTACTGTGAATTTTTTTTATACTCTTCAATACGTTCCTCAAATGTCATTCTTGGATAATCACCAGAAAAATATTTTGATTTACCGTTATGATATTCATGTAATTTATCTAAGGATTCTCTTATTATCTCTATTTCATCGAGAGTGATATATTTATTACTAATTCTCATCCTACAGCATCTCCAATAATTTATATTCCAACCAAAAAGATGACCATGTTACGGCTATAAAATACCAATCTATTATTTCATCGCGTTCTTCACAACATCTTGAATCATAACGACTTCTGTTTTCATATCAACAGACGGTACTTCCTCATCGATACATTCACACCAAAATTCCAAATGCTTTTTATCAATTTCATGATGAGAATTTTCGACAAGAGCCCCGCCTTCTCCTTGCACAGAATACCAATATAAGTACTCTTCTCCATCTCTTATTTCCCGGAAAATTGTCTCTACATACATCTTTTCGTCGTTTAATGTCAAAAGCACTTCTTTCATATTGTCATTCAGAAGCTGCATCCATTCATCTACTCGGTGACTTTTACCAGGCTTCACTTTAAATCTCGATAATTCCACATTCATTTTTATTCCCCCGTTCTCTTACGTACAAACAATCTATATTCTATTGGATTATGAAAACTTAATTTACTAGCTAATTTTTGCGAAGGAATATTGTCTACATAACAATCCCAGCACGGTATAATATCATTTTGCATGCAATGTTCAATGAACCGTGTTGCAATAGCTTGGGCTAATCCTTTCCCTTGATATGCTTTATGCGTCACAATATCAATTTCAGCAAATCCATTCCCATTAAATATCGAAACACATTCAGCTACAATTATCCCATCTTGTTCTATACAAAATCCGAAACCACCGTTCAAAAATAGCTCTTTTGATCCCCAATATTCTTTATAATACTCCTCTGTAAATTCATTGCTTCGTTCTATATCACTTTTATTAATACGCTTCACTTCATATGTATTTTTGTTACAATCTCGTTTTCTCTCTTCAAAAATTTCTCGTTGAAATTTCATTCGCGGGATGTTCCGAAGTGTATTACTAAAACGCTCTTCTAACATCATTTCCCACTCGTCACTCGAAGTGAACAACGTAAATCTCTTCTCTGTTTTTTCAATAGCCATTTTTAAATGCGCAAATAAATATTCGTTATAATTTTGATCATCCGTATCACCAAATAAATAATAGATACCGTTAGCTGTACGAATTAGTCCTGCTGTTAACTTCTCGTTGGCAAAAATCTCACCATCTATCATTTGGTCACATACCGCATAAGCAAACGTCGTCGTTCTTGTAAGACTTTCTAAAATCGGAAGGATTTTTCTATACTCGGCTACAGATAATTTTTTCATAATTGCTCCACTTTGATCGTATCAACCTCTATATTTTCAAAACAAAGATTTACCGTTCTCTTTAATGCTCTCGTTCTATGAATCGTACATGCCGGAATTAAAATAGAATCATTTGGCTTTAAAACCGCCGTTTCTCCATCTTCAAAATCGATAAGTAATTCTCCCTCTAACACAATAAATAATTCATCCGAGTTAGAATGATAGTGCCAATCATATTCACCAGTAAATACAGCGATTCGTAAGCAATGACTATTTACATTTGAAACGACGAAGTTTTTATGTTGATCTTGAATGTCCTTCGTTAATTCTATTAAATTCACAGTTTCCATCTTTCATCCCATCCTTTCATTAGTCGTTCTTTTGAAAAACTAATTTAGTCTCCACCACCTCCGCAATCTCCTCCACCATCACTTGAGCTGCTACAATCGTTGCTACTGTAATCACCGAATCCACTTGATGAGCTTGAATAATAAGACGAATTTCTTTTCTTTTTTTGCCTTTTTTCTCCACCATTCTTATTAGTTGATAGTAATGTTCCAAACACTAAAACATGTACTAAAATAGCTACCATTAAAAAAATAATAAGTACAAATACATGTAAAGATAAATTTGAAACTGGTAACTTAATTAAGTTAATAAAAATAATACACATGACAATAAAATACATAACATTCGCCGCATCTATTAAACCACTTTCAATTTTAGACCTAGGTCTCTTTTTCGTAACTACTAACTCATGTTTACTCCTTATTACTCCTCTTTGTTTTTTATGCTTCCTCCGCTTACTTTTTCTTCCCAATCTAATCCCCCTCCCAAATTTTATATAATTCTAAATTATCACATTCCCTACTTATTAACAGTAATACACAACAATTTTTACAATTTATTACCTTATAAAAAAAGACCCTCCTCATAAAGGAAGGTCTCGAATTTGTCTCTATTATGATAAAGCAGGAGCTTTTTCAAGAAGCTCTTTCGCATCAGCGTATTGTAAGCCGTGAGCTTCTGCAACTGCTTCGAATGTTACATAGCCATCTAATGTGTTAATACCTTTTAGTAATGCAGTGTTGCCTAAGCAAGCATCTTTGTAGCCTTTGTTCGCAATTTGTACTGCATATGGTACTGTTACGTTTGTTAATGCAAGAGTTGATGTACGTGGAACTGCTCCTGGCATATTAGCAACTGCATAATGAACAACGCCATGTTTTTCGTAAGTTGGGTTGTCGTGAGTTGTAATACGGTCAGTTGTTTCGAAAATACCACCTTGGTCAATCGCGATATCTACAACGACAGAACCTGGTTCCATTGATTGAATCATTTCTTCTGTTACAAGTTTTGGCGCTTTTGCACCTGGAATTAATACTGCTCCAATAACAAGGTCAGATTCTTTTACAGCTTCTGCAATGTTGTATGGATTAGACATTAACGTTTTTACTTGGTTACCGAAAATGTCATCTAGTTGACGAAGACGTTCTGCGCTTAAGTCGATGATTGTTACATCTGCACCTAAACCTACTGCAATCTTCGCTGCGTTTGTACCAGCTTGACCACCGCCGATAATTGTTACTTTGCCGCGTTTTACCCCTGGAACGCCTGCAAGTAAAATACCTTTACCACCTTTGTTTTTCTCAAGGAATTGTGCACCGATTTGTGCAGACATACGACCAGCTACTTCACTCATAGGTGCAAGTAATGGTAAAGAACGATTGTCTAATTGTACTGTTTCGTATGCAATTGATACAACTTTGTTATCAATTAATGCTTTCGTTAATTCTGGTTCTGGAGCTAAGTGTAAGTATGTGAATAAAATTAAACCTTCACGGAAATAGCCGTATTCACTTGCAACTGGCTCTTTTACCTTCATAACCATATCTTGATTCCATGCTTCTTCAGCAGTTTCAACAAGTTTCGCACCAGCTTGTACGTATTCTTCATCTGTAAAGCCTGATCCTATACCTGCTCCTTTTTGAACAAAAACTTCATGACCATTTTGTACTAAATGTACAGCTCCCGCTGGCGTCATTGCCACGCGGTTTTCATTGTTCTTAATTTCTGTTGGAATACCGATACGCATTATTAGTTCCCCCTTGAGTTATGAAATGACCCCTGAATCATTTTTTAAAGCGCTTTCTACGCTCTTATATTTTAACATAATATCTCAATATTTGACAAAAAATAATACAAGTTTTCCGATAGATTTAATCTTACATGAAAAGACAGTATTATCCGCGCCTCTCAGCATAAAAGATAAACTGTCCTATTATTCGAAACTTCACTTTATTTCGCTCTATCGATGTCTATGAATAACATCTACTGCACCAGTTACTTCAATAATTGTACCGGTAATCATATCGGAATCGTCTTCACATAAAAACGAAATCGTTCTTGCGATATCTTCGCCTGTTCCAGATCTACCAATTGGTGTCTTACGTTCTTTCAACTGACGTGCTTCTTGAATTGTCGCTTCTTTCATTTCACCAATAATATCACCAGGACATACCATGTTTGCAGTAATACCATATTCTGCTTCTTCGTAAGCAACTGTTTTCGTTAATGAAACAAGTCCTACTTTCGCTGCTGCAAATGCTGAACGATAAATCCATCCCGGTGCGCTATCTGCCCCTTGGAATCCGTAATTAATAATACGGCCAAATTTTTGTTTTCTCATAACTGGAACGACAAGTTTCAACAAATGAAACACCGCCGTTAAATTACCCTGAATCATTTCATTCCATTCGTCTTCTTCATAATCGACTAATTTTTTTCGTTCAAACACATATGGACCAGCATTATTAATTAAAAAGTCAATTTTGCCAAAACGGCTTATCGCTTCTTCTACTATTTTATGTAAATCTTCCTTTTTCGTGACATCCGCTTGCACGAATTGTAGACGCTCTTCCATATTTTTATATGTTTCTTTCATCTTTTCCATAGCCGTGATATCGCTATGATATGTTACTGTTACTGAATATCCTTTAGCCAATAACTTTTCTGTTACTTGCTTTCCTAAACCTTTCGTACCGGCCGTAATGAGCGCGTGTCTCACAAACATGCCTCCTTTTAAATTGCTATACTTCATATGTAACAAGTTCTCGCACCAATTACAACTAAAATGAATTGAAACAGAGTTTTCAAAATTCTGTAACGTTTCCGACAAGCACATTACCAAAATTTGTTTTATAATAAAGTTGTAAACGGTAATAAAAATGATTGGGAGGAATTTACTATGAATAATACATATACAAATATTTTAATCGCGGTGGATGGTTCTAAAGAAGCAGAAAAAGCCTTTAAAAAAGCAATTCAAGTCGCAAAACGAAACAATGCAACATTAACAATTGCACATATCGTTGATGTAAAAGCATACTCAGCAGTAGAGGCTTATAGCCGCGCAATTGCTGAACGTGCAAATCTATTTGCAGAAGACTTATTAGAAGACTACAAAAAAACTGCGCTTGAAGCTGGCCTTGAAAAAATTGAGACTGTATTAGAGTTCGGTAATCCTAAATCTAAAATTTCAAAAGAAATCGCTCCAAACCATAAAGTAGATTTAATTATGTGTGGTGCAACTGGTTTAAATGCTGTTGAGCGTTTCCTAATTGGTAGCGTCTCTGAACATATTATTCGCTATGCGAAATGCGATGTCCTTGTTGTTCGTGGTGATGAGGAGCAAGGTGATCTTTAATTCATAAAAATAAATAGGGTAGATAAGAGGCTTTCTCTTATCTACCCTATTTTCATTTATACTTTAGGAATTCTGTAATCCGGATTATGTTGTTGCCAGCCACCTTGTGTATCTACACTCGTATCGCCATCACCATCTACCCATATTGTTCTCCCGTCAGGTAAAACTCTTTCATGGGGTGTTACATGATGAGCATTTGGATTTTCCTCCGTCGTATATTCTACATCAGTTGCATCTGGATGTACCGCTTGTGCTATGCTATCACTTCCTACTCCCTCAGCAATTCCATCTACACCATCAACTATATCTATAACTCCAACCGAGAAAACACCTACAGCCGCAACCTTTGCTAATTCTTTTCCTGCCTCTATCGCTTTATCAGTATCTCCCTCTCGTATCGCTTGCACCGTTTCAACTCCCTTTTCTGAAACATGTACAATACCTTTTCCAATTGTCGTTGCCGTATCTTGAACCGTTCCAAGTATTTCTTCGTACCCTCGCTTCGCTTGCTGTTTATCGTCTGTAATAAGCCCACCTATAGCATCATATGTACCATCAGCAAGATTCCCAACAATTTCCCCAGTTTTCACAGTAGCTTTATTAACGCCTTTTCCAACATCTTTTATGAAATTACTATTCGTAACTTCTCCTACCGCTTCTATCGCACCACCCAATACTTCAGCTGCAGCTTTAGACACTGCTCCAGTTACTGATTTTATTAAACCCATACCGCATCCCCTTTTTCTCAATAAATCATTATATAAAATTATTACAATTATAATTATAGAGCTGTAGCCTATATAACTACAACTTATTTCATATACTTCACTATAAACACAAAACAAACAATCACTACAACAACTACTGCCAACACATATGGCGGTAAGAACTTCAAAGACCACAGTGCCATCATAATCGTCGCAATCGTTAAATACGTTTGCTTTGCATCTTCTGTCATTTTTTTACGAAGCAAGAACACATACAAATAACCGATTGGCGGCGTAATGAAGCACAGAACATATATGACTTTAGATTTTAAATACCATTTTTGTTCTCCGAGTTTCTTTATATCTTCTTCTATTCTCTTATGCTCTTGTTCTCTCGCTTCTTCTACAAACGGATCTTCCTCTTCTCCTCGCTTTTCTTTCATATAAGGAAGAAAGTGCACGAAAAAATAGTATGCAAATACGAACGCTCCAAATCCAATATTTAATCTTTCTAATGGAATATGCTCACTAAAGAAAACAGCAGTAAGTACTAAAGACAAACAGTACGTCATCATCCAAAATGAACGTTTTCTCTTTTTCCGTTCGATTTCTTTTTTATCTTGTACATGTTTTCTTTTCGAAAGCCATATTGAAATACAGCATTCTACTACAAATAGAATAAAGATAAATATCCCAACGTGTACTGTTTCTACATCCTTAAATGAAAAGATATTTGGGAATGCAACGTGTAATACAATTAGCGTGTACAAAATTAACCCTATAAAATAAATACGCCTCATTTTCCATTCCTTTCTTATTTTCTAACTTTAGGTTAACATACATTTTTTAGAAATAGATGGACAAAATATATGTGTTTAAAAAAGGAGGATGCTGCATGGGTGATTCCGAACGCATTATTTTAGATGTGAATGGGAAAGAAATTGAAATGCTAGATACGATTCGTACTCATTTTAAAGATAAGCATGGCGTGGAACTAAGTAATGGTGCATTACTTAGAGATTTGATGGATATTGAGTATATTCGAATTACGGAAGATCGACATAAGTATGATTAATCGATGAAACTTTAAGCCTAGAGCAAAATGCTCTAGGCTTACTTACCTCCTCACGAAAAATGTTATAATTAGGAAAAAACAAGTATGGAGGATGCTCTACTATGAAATCTGAAAATATCTCAAAACATTTTCACACATTACATGTACAAAGGAACGAGTTCCTTCCTCATCTCCATTCATTATCACAAGAACAACTATGGTATAGGAAAGAGGACAAAAAATGGTCTACTGGTGAACACTTTTATCACTTATATTTAATTACAAGGATGCTCAAAGTAGCGATTAAATTCTCTCTCACTCTTATCCCTTATGCAAAGCTAAGAAAAAATACCCCATTTGAAACTGAAATACACGACATTTATGCCGAATATAAAGAAAAGCATGGTAAAGGAATGAAAGCACCTTGGATTTTAGTCCCTTCAAAAAAGGTCTATCATTCTATGAATGGACAAGAATTAGAAGAATTACTTTCCCGTGAAACAGATGAAATAAAAAAACTTGTTCAAAATATAGAAGAAAATATCGCCGGGCATATCGTATTTTTAGATCCAATTGCTCACTATCCTAACCTGATTCAATCTATCCAACTATTAGCGATACATGAGAAACATCATTTTATGATTATGAAAAATAATTATGAAATGATAGATACCCCCCTAAAAATCTAAATACAAAAAAGTAAGGTGCTTTCTAAAAAAGCACCTTACCTTCTCTTTCATACATCATTTAATTCCTACAAACTCTCCAACAAATCCTTTCGCCTTCTCCAAAGCGTTTTGGATTTGCTCAAACCCAGTCCCACCAGCACTATTACGACGCTTTACAGCCGCATATGGTGAAAGAACTTCATACAAATCTTCTTCAAATAAAGAACTCATTTCTTTATACATTTCAAGTGGTACATCTACTAAATAAATTCCTTTTTGTGTGCAATGTAGAACTAGCTTCCCAACAATTTCATGAGCTTGACGGAATGGTAGTCCTTTGCTTGCTAAGTAATCAGCAATTTCGGTTGCGTTTGAAAAATCTTGGGTTACAGCTTGCCCCATTTTTTCTTTGTTGACAGTCATCGTTTCTAACATGCCTGCCATAATATGAAGGCAGCCTTCTACTGTTTTTACTGTATCAAACATTCCTTCTTTATCTTCTTGCAAATCTTTATTATAAGCGAGTGGTAGTCCTTTCATGACTGTAAGTAAACTAAATAAATTACCGTATACTCTGCCTGTTTTACCACGAATAAGTTCCGCCATATCTGGATTTTTCTTTTGCGGCATAATGCTGCTTCCCGTTGCGTATTGATCGCTCATTTCAATAAATTGAAACTCTTGGCTACTCCATAAAATAAGTTCTTCACAAAAGCGTGATAAATGCATCATGAGCATAGATGAATTACTTAGGAACTCCAGTATGAAATCACGATCACTTACTGCATCTAAACTATTTTCATAGATTCCATTAAATCCAAGAAGCTCCGCACTATATTCTCGATCAATCGGGAATGTTGTTCCAGCTAACGCTCCTGCTCCTAATGGCGAAATGTTAATACGCTTTAATGAATCTTCATAACGATTCACATCACGCTCTAACATCCAAAAGTAAGCAAGAATATGATGTGCAAATGAAATTGGCTGGGCACGCTGCAAATGCGTATAGCCAGGCATAATGGTTTCAATGTTATTTTCTGCTTGATGAACAAGAACCGTTTGCAATTGTTTTGTAGCCTTAATAATATGTTCTACTTTTTCTTTTAAATATAAGTGCATATCTGTCGCTACTTGATCATTACGGCTTCGGCCAGTGTGAAGTTTCCCTCCTACTTCACCGATTTTTTCAATTAACATCTTTTCGATATTTAAATGAATGTCTTCCGCTTCGACCGAAAAATGCAATTTATTTTGTTTCGCTTCTTCTAATAAATATTGAAGACCTACCTTGATTTTCTCTGCTTCTTCTTTCGTAACGATGCCTTGCTTTGCTAGCATCGTTACGTGTGCAATACTCCCGTTTATATCCTGATTTACTAATTGTTGATCGAAGGAGATGGATGCTCCAAACTCCTCAACCCACGCTTCCGCTTCTTCGGTAAAACGTCCGCCCCAAAGTTTGCTCACGCTTCCACCTTCTTTTGATTCACTTGGCTGTATACTTTCGTCGGTAAACCGAATAATGAAATGAATCCAACTGCTGCATCGTGATTAAATTCATCCTGAGCAGTATATGTTGCTAATTTCTCATCGTATAAAGAGTACTCAGATTTACGTCCTTCTACAATTGCATGACCTTTAAATAATTTCACACGCACTGTACCTGTTACATTCTTTTGCGTTTCTTGTAAGAATGCATGAAGTGCTTGTTTTAAAGGTGAGAACCATAAACCGTTATAAATCAGTTCTGTTATTTTCTGCTCAATCATCGGTTTAAAATGCGCTACTTCTTTTACGAGTGTTAAATCTTCAAGTTCCTTATGCGCCGTAATTAATGTCATTGCTGCTGGACATTCGTATACTTCACGCGATTTAATACCAACAAGACGATTTTCTACATGATCGATACGTCCAACGCCATGTTTTCCAGCAAGCGCATTTAACGTTTTAATTAATTCTGAAAGTGGATATGCAGTGCCATTTAAAGTAGTCGGTACGCCTGCTTCAAAGCCAATTTCTACAAATTCTGGTTTATTCGGTGTATCTTCTAATGCCAATGTCATCTCATATGCATCTTCTGACGGTGCTGCCCATGGATCTTCTAAAATGCCACATTCGTTGCTGCGTCCCCATAAATTTTGATCGATTGAAAATGGGCTATCTAAATTAATTGGAATTGGTACATTATTTTCTTTTGCATATGCAATTTCTTCTTCACGTGACCATTTCCATTCACGTACAGGCGCAATCACTTCTAAGTAAGGATTTAATGCTTGAATAGAAACTTCAAAACGAACTTGATCATTCCCTTTCCCTGTACATCCATGTGCAACTGCAGTCGCCCCTTCTTGTTCTGCAATTTCTACTAATTTCTTAGCGATAAGTGGACGAGATAATGCAGAAACAAGAGGGTATTTCCCTTCGTATAACGTGTGTGCTTGCATCGCCATCAATGCATATTCATTTGCAAATTCCTCTTGAACATCAATCATATATGATTTAATTGCACCTACTGAAAGTGCCTTTTCTTTTACGAATGCTAAGTCTTTACCTTCCCCTAAGTCTAAACAAAGCGCGATAATATCATAATTCTTCTCTTGTAACCATTTAATTGCAACGGAAGTATCAAGACCTCCGGAATATGCTAATACCACTTTTTTCTTCTCCATTTTGCATCCCCCTAAAGAATAAATATTCATTTTCTTTTATAATAATACACACTTTAACACCTTTTACAAAATGTATCAAGAGTCATTTTCAAATTTTTTCAAACAATTTCGTCGAACTTCTTTCTGTTTTCATGTACAATAAACGCAGGAAAACGGGGGGTGAACTTATGGAAAAGTATTTCTTATACGATGAACATCTAGGAATTGAAATTCCGCATTTACAAGAAGACTGGGAAAGTATCCCCGAAAAAATGCAGCATGCTATTTTATTAAAATGGGAGCAAGTTCGCGGGAGAATCCCTGATCGTATAAAAGAACTGGAACACTATATAAATGCAAAACAACATCATTTAAATCACGAAGAAGACTTCGAAATTTCTTGCAAACTTAATTCAGAAATTGCCGATCTCGCTTCCATCATTAATGACCTTTGGCTTTGGTATCGACTCACTCAAAATGTATCTGAGGGAAAAGCACACCAATGAAAAAAGCATGCCCCTCAATTACTTTGGGTCATGCTTTTTTGTCGTAACACGATTTACAATATATCTCTTGTGCTGTTTTCGCCAAACACACATCAAACGGGCCAACTCATATACTTCTTTCTTTCGGCAACTTTACAAAAGCAACTAACTCTTCTTCATACTGAATCTTTTTTTGACATGAAACGCATGTTAATTCTTTTCTTTTGAATATGTCTTTTAGCATATCTTCATTCTCCCTTTCATCTATCTATATTAATATGCTCTCATAATAGTTAAGACTTGTAAAAAAATGACACATTCCGAATTGAATCATTCATATACTATGTACAAAAGGAGGTCTAAAGCTTATGCGCGCTTTCATTATTATCGCTTTAACTTTTTTAAGTGTGATTAGCTGGGATGCGTTTTTTAAAGATAAAAGTGATGAAAAGGATACAACTGAATAAAACACATTTTTTCCTACTTATTGGACAAACCGTTACAAACTGTCCAATTCTGCAAAATAACTTAGGCTTTTCTACAAAAATATTTAAACATAACAATTTTTGTAGATTCCCTCCGTTTATTGTCGGTTTCCATCCGCATACATTTTTTGAAAGTATGATATAATAATATAAATCTTGAAGGAAGGGATTTTGATATCATGATCGCTCGAAGGAGCATGTGGCATCGTATTGACGAATCATACACGTAGCGTATTTTCCAGCTTAGATACTTTAGTCTAGCGAAAAAAATACGAGAGTGGGGAAATTATGATTGCCCGAAGGATAATTTGGCAAAAAAAAGACTCTTCTTACACATAGCGTTTTGTTTAGGACTTAATTGTTACTAGCTAAACAAAACAAAGAAGAGCAGGATTGCTAAATGAAGAATCCTACTCCACGTTTTGTTTAGTCGTTTTAAGACTTAAACTAAAACGAAGGTAGGGAGAATTGATGGACGAGAGGATTATTCGTTATTTCTTCAGCGACATATAGCGTAGTTAGTTTTTTCGTAAACTAACTGAAAGCTACATGTGAGCTCGTAGTTAGTTTACAACACAAAAAGGACTACTAACTACGGAAAGAAGGAATAACGATGAGGAACATCCAAAGTCGACAAATTATTAAAGAAGTTTTTATGGTTTTAATCGGTTCATTTATTTTAGCAGCAGCGCTATATCACATTCACTTTCAAAACCACTTAACAGAAGGTGGCTTTGTAGGTATTGCACTATTCATCCAAAATTTTTATGATATTTCACCATCTATTTCAACTGTAATTATGGATATCCCAATTATTCTACTGTGTGCTTCATTTTTAGGTAGAAAAATGGTTGGCTATTCATTCTTAGGTTCAATCTCATTCGGAGTATTTTATTCTCTTATGGAAAATTATTCTCCATTTACGGTAGATTTATCAAATAATTTATTTGTAGCTGCAGTAGTTGGCGGTGCGTTAGCTGGTATTGGACTCGGTTTTATATTGCGATTTGGCGGTGCAACCGGTGGAGACGATATTTTAACAATTGTATTAAGTAAACGAACTCGCTTTACAATTGGGCAAATTTTCTTCGTCTTTGACGCGATTGTTCTTGCGCTTTCATTATATTATTTAAATTGGACAGAAATTGCTTTCACTATTCTTTCGATTGCCGTACAGGCAAAAACATTGGATTTAATTTATTATCCAAAAACAGAAAAAACAGCAGAAAAGCAACCAGTATCTGTTTCAATGCCAAAAAAACATGCAACAAATTAAAAAAGCGAAAGGCCTCGGCCTCTCGCTTTTTTTATGCTCTTTTTTCTTTCTCGACTATATGGCGCACTTGATAAAATCTATTGGCAAATTCAGTAACGTTTCTTGTTAAACGATAATTCACTGTAGATCCAATCGCCATTCCAATTACTGGAATACCTTGGAATAATTTACGACGAAGAGCATAAATCGAAAATGTTTTCAAAATTTGTTTTAATATAACCTCAGTAGAAGCTGGTTGTAACACCGCTTCATCTCCTTCATAGAAGAATGAATCTTCTTGCTCTAGCTCTTGCAATAAATTGTACCATGCGTATTGCTGAAGTCTTCCTGGTAGTAATGACGCATGAAATACCTTTAATGCAAGCATCATTTCATAAGGCTTGTTCACATCATGCCCAAATGATGTCGCAATAAGTTGGACAGCCTTCACATTTAACGCAATCATAACCGGAAAATCAGCCGTTAATAATAATAAACCTCCGGCACCGGTTGCTCCGCCTTGCACGAATGAATATAGACGATGGCGTGCTGTTTGCTGCTCTGCTATGTATGTTAATTGATCAATAGATAATGCTTTCAAATCCTCTAGTTGCTCAATCGATTCATCAAATAATCTCGACGTTCCTAAAATACGATTACGCGCATCTAACTGTGATTGTGAACTTTGAATTAATGCATGCAAATGAAAGAGCCATCCATCTGCTTTCGTAAAGAAATCTTTTCGTTTTTTCTCAGGCAATTTCGCAATTGTAGTATGTACCCATTTATCAAACATTTTTTGAAAATCAGTCGCTTCTTGCTCAAATAATTGCGATTCCCATTCTTTTATATTGTCTAAAATGGCTTGTTCTCGCTTCGATCGCATCGTAACAACCACCTCGTTCGATTTTTTTCTATTGTAACATATTTGCAAATATGCTTGTACATCGCATGCTTTTTATTTACATTAGTATTCGAAACAATCTATCCGAATACATGTTATCAATTTCTACTTAGCTACATTATAATCATCTTTATACAAAATAAATAAGGAGTGATTCTATATGTATCCACGTGCCAAAGCATTCGGTCTTGCCACACATCACGGTCGCCTTCTCGTACAAGAATATCATACAGGCGATGAAACGTATTACCGACCTCTTGGCGGCTCAATTGAACTTGGTGAGAAATCAGCAGATACCGTTATTCGTGAATGTAAAGAAGAGCTTCATACAGAAGTGGAAATTATCAATTATTTAGGTTGTTTAGAAAACATCTTTCATCTAGGTAAAGAAATTGGTCATGAAATCATTCAACTATACTCTTTGCGCTTATTAGACACATCACTATATGAAATGGAAAAAATGAATATACAAGATGAGCAAACAGTATTGTATGCGAGATGGATTCCCGTGACAGCATTCATTCAAAAAGAGAAAGCACTATATCCAGATGGAATTTTGAAATATCTCCAACAAAAGAAAGACGAGATCCTATAGGATCTCGTCTTTCTTTTCATATAGTATATTAACCAATATCTCCAAGACGTAGTACGTCACGAGCGATCATAACTTCTTCGTCAGTTGGAATTACGATAATTTTTACTGGAGAGTGTGGGAAGCTGATGAATGCTTCTTCACCAAATACGTTATTACGTTTTACGTCGAAGTATACGCCCATGTACTCAAGGCCTTCTAATACGCGCTCACGAATAATTGCACTGTTTTCACCTACACCAGCTGTGAAGATGATTGCGTCTACACCTTTCATACGAGCAGTGTAAGAACCGATGTATTTGTGGATACGGCTTACGAATACATCAAGTGCTACTTTCGCACGGTGATCGCCTTCTTCTTCTTTCGCAATGATGTCACGTAGGTCACTAGAGTAACCAGTAAGACCTAACATACCACTCTTCTTGTTTAATACGTTAACTACTTCTTCTACTGTTTGGCCTGTTTTTTCCATGATGTATGGAATTAACGCAGGGTCAAGGTTACCAGAACGTGTACCCATTGTTACACCAGCAAGTGGAGTGAAGCCCATAGAAGTATCGATAGATTTACCGCCTTCTACTGCTGCGATACTTGCACCGTTACCTAAGTGACAAGAAAGTAAGCTTAAGCTTTCAAGTGGACGACCTAATAGTTCAGCCGCACGCTCAGTTACGTATTTATGAGAAGTTCCGTGGAAACCGTATTTACGGATGCCGAATTTTTCATAGTACTCATATGGTAAGCTGTATAGGAATGCAGATTCCGGCATTGTTTGGTGGAATGCTGTATCGAATACTGCTACTGCTGGTACGTTTGGTAATACTTCTTGGAATGCTTTAATACCAACAACGTTTGCTGGGTTATGAAGTGGTGCTAAATCGCTTAATTCTTCGATATCAGCTAATACTTCATCAGTAATTAAAACAGAGTCAGCAAATTTTTCGCCGCCGTGAACAACACGGTGACCGATACCGCCAATCTCCTCTAGAGATTTAACGATTCCGTTTTCAGTTAATTTTTTAAGAAGCATATTAACTGCTACTGCGTGATCTGGAATGTTTGTAATTTCTTTTTGTTTTTCGCCATCTACAGTAATAGTGAAGATACTATCTTCTAAACCGATACGTTCTACTAAACCTTTTGTTAATACTGTTTCACTTGGCATTTCAAATAATTGGAATTTTAAGGAAGAGCTTCCTGCGTTAATCGCGATGATTTTTGACATCTAGTCTTTCGCCCCTTTTTCTCTTGGTAGTTGTGTGGATGTTTCCACAAACCGCTCGATTTTATCTAATTAAATTTACTACATATGAAAACGTTTCATCATTAGCAAATTTTATACTCACGATTTTAATTTAAACATCGTCCGACATATATTTCAAGTGAAAAAATTATAACACCAAGAAAAAATATATATTACAGATTTCAAAAAAATTCAGTTAAATCTAGTATATATTTAAAAATATGACATATCATATAAAACTGTACTACATGAATTACTAACTCTGTTACATATACCTACCCTTATTTATGTGTTGCAAACCAAGTATTTAATTGATCCATAATGTTCTCCATCGCCTTCATGTTGGAGAATTTAGGTAACTCCACTAATAACGCCTGTTTTGGCATTGTTACACTAGGACCTTTCTTTTGGAGAACAAATATACTTTTTGCATTTTTCTCGTTTTTAAACATGGAAACAGGTAGTTGCAATAGTCCTTGAATAAAACATGTTTCTTTAATAAATGCATGTAATTTAGGTGCTTGATCACTTTCAAAAATGAAGTTTGGCACTAAGAAGAATAAGTACCCGCCTTCTTTCGTATGTTTCACACTTTGTTCAATAAATAAGTGGTGAGCATATGACATTCCTTCATCTGCTTTTAACTTATATTCACTTGCACCGATCTCATTTGGATAGTAACCAATCGGTAAGTCTGAAATAACTGCATCAACTGGATCGATATAAAGTGGCGCTAGTCCATCTTGATGGAAGAATTCGATTGCATGCTTTTGTAAATTCGCATTTACTAAAGCAAGTTTAATTAGCACTTCATCCACTTCTACACCAAATCCACTCATTACTAGTTCTTCTTTGGCGCTATTAAATACGGTAGTCATTAAGTTACCCGTTCCAATTGCAGGGTCTAAAACAGTAATTTCTGCTTTACCTTGCATAAATTTATGGAATAAATAACTCATGAACATGCCAACTGCATCAGGCGTCATTTCGTGATTCGCTTGTACGCCTTCTTTCATCCCTTTTAAGATGGCTAACTGAAACGCTTTACGAATTTCTTCACCTTTATATGTTTCTTCATTAAACGTACTATATTCACGATTCAACCTTTCAATTGCTGATTCGGATAATTCTTCTTGTAAAATCGCTCCTTCAAACAAGTTATCCCCTGTTTCTACAAGCGCCTCTAAATATGTTACATCTAATTCTTTACGTAAAACTACCGCAGAAGAATCAAAAATAGAAAATAATGTTTCCACTGTCTGACTCACGTACATTCCTCCTTCTCTCTTTTACACATAACTTATATCATACCACAAAGTGTTTTTTTCCAAAAAGAAAAAGCGACCTCCTGCAAAGAGCTCCCCTTTAAGTTATATATGATATAACGTTTTTTCTCATATATTGGTACCATTACGCAGCAATATATGAGAAAAAACGACCTCTTTATAAGAGGTCATTTTCTTCACATTACTTTGCAGATTTAGCTGCTTCTAATGCTGCTTCATAGTTTGGATGACTTGTACCTTCGCTTACGTATTCTACGTAAACTACTTTGTCGTTGCTATCTACTACGAATACTGCACGAGCAAGTAAACGAAGTTCTTTCATTACTAAGCCGTAAGCTTCACCGAATGAAAGGTCGCGGTGGTCAGAAAGTGTAACAACATTTTCTAAACCGTTTGCTGCACACCAGCGTTTTTGAGCGAATGGTAAGTCAGCGCTAATTGTTAATACTTTCGCGTTTTCAATACCTGCTGCATCTTGGTTAAAACGACGTGTTTGTGCATCACATACACCTGTGTCGATTGAAGGTACAACACTAATTAATTTTACTTCGCCTTTGTATGTTTCTAAACTTACTGGAGATAAGTCGTTTGCTAATACTTGGAAGTTTGGCGCTTGATCGCCAACTTTAACTTCTGTTCCAACTAAAGTCATTGGATTACCTTTAAAAGTTACGTTTGCCACTTGAAAATCCTCCCTTATTTAAACAAAATATGTACAATGTAAATGATAGTTTGTCCCTATCGATAATGCAAATAAAATCGCTTTATTTACAAAAAAATTAAAGAAGCTAATCTATTGATCAGCTTCTTTATTCGTTAAATTTGAAATTCAGGATCGTCTTCTCTTCGTTTATCCATCATTTCCTTCACTTTATCAACAGCTTGTGGTGCTAATTCAATTATTTTATCGATGACGTGTGTTTGCTTATCTAAATGTAATACTTTCACACCATCTCCATTTATAACAAGAAAGGCAACAGGATTAATAGAAACTCCTCCACCGCTTCCCCCGCCAAATGGATGACGGCCTGAATGTTCTACTTTACCAAATTCACTTCCACCAGCAGCAAATCCGAAACTTACTTTCGAAACGGTAAGAATTACACTTCCATCTGCCGCTTTAATTGGGTCACCAACAATTGTATTTACATCAGTCATTTGTTTTAAATGCTGCATTGCCGTTGTCATTAAACCTTGAATTGGATGGTCCATTCTATATCCCCCCTATGCTTGAACAGATTTTTCTGTCATACCAGATTTTTGCTTCCTCATAAACATGAGTAATTTTATCGCTGTTTTTACAGTACGGAATATACGAAAAGATGCTGTTAATTCACATCTTGATGCAAATCCCTTCCCTTGAAAAACAGGAGTAATTTCAAATTCTGGTACGTCGACAATATGCATATATTGTCCTACAACTCCAGCAGCCATTCCTTTTGTCCCCCATGCATATCCAGTGACAATTCCAGTACTAGCTGCGTCGCCTGCTCCAATTTGCGTATGCCATTTCCAACCATTGATTTTCACTCGTTTGAGAAAATCTTTAACAATAGTATGAACTTCTTGCAGCTTTTTTATCAGTTCACCAATGCTATCAAGTTGCGCTATAATTTTATTATCTAGTCCGCCGTCCTCTTCAGCTTTTTCAATTTTTTGTCCTGTTTTCTTCTGCTGTTTTTCAATTCTTTCCAACACATCAAATGTATATCGAATCATCCAGATTTTCACTTGAAACAAACATTGCTTTTCCATTTCTGAATATAAAAATGTCACCTTAAGCGATATTTTCGACAATAGTATAAGCAAAATAAAAAGGAGAAGAATTATTATTCCAATTACGAGCCAATTCATACGTATCATCCTTTCACTCCGTACCCATTATCGACAAGTTTATTCATCATTAAACAGAACTCCTTAAGATTGAATATAAAAATTTTTCTAAAAATAAAAAGGTATTTTGACATTTTATATCGAAATATATTATTTGAACATATCGTCAGGGAACGGACTCTAATGATATGTAGCACGAAAAACAGAAAATTTAACTGCAGTGGAGGGATACATAATGGCAGATCGTCGCAATTTATTTTTCTTTTATGGTGATGACAAAGCAACGCTCGTTGAAAAAATGAAACCAATCTATCGTATTTTAGAAGAGAATGGATTTACCATATTAGATCATCCAAAAAATGCAAACGCTATCGTCAGTGTTGGAGATGATGCAACTTTCTTACAAGCCGTTCGTAAAACTGGTTTTAGAGAAGATTGTTTATACGCAGGGATTTCTACGAAAGATGAAATTTCGTTCTACTGCGATTTCCACCTTGATCACATTGATACAGCCCTTCAAGAAATTACAAAAAATGAAATTGAAGTGCGAAAATATCCAACAATTCAGGTAGATGTAGATCACGGTACATCTTTCCATTGTTTAAATGAGTTCTCATTACGTTCTAGCATTATTAAAACATTCGTTGTAGATGTTCACGTTGATGATTTATATTTCGAAACATTTAGAGGTGACGGTTTAGTTGTTTCTACCCCAACAGGAAGTACAGCTTACAATAAATCATTGCACGGTGCAGTTGTTGATCCGCTTATCCCTTGCTTCCAAGTAAGTGAATTAGCATCACTAAATAACAACACATACCGTACACTCGGTTCACCGTTCATTTTAAATCACGAACGTACATTAACTTTAAAACTAAGACCAGACGGTAATGATTATCCTGTTATCGGTTTGGATAATGAAGCGCTTAGCATTAAACAAGTGGAAAAAGCTGTTGTACGCTTAAGCGATAAACAAATTAAAACAGTTAAATTAAAAAACAATTCTTTCTGGGAAAAAGTACAGAGAACGTTTTTATAGTATTAAAATAACCGCCGACTTATGGGATTCCATAAGTCGGCGGTTATTTATTTCTCTCGCTATCGGCCACTACTCTTGTCATATTTTGTCGGTAAGTCGATATATTCCGAAAATCGCTGATATATTTTCACGCACCTTTTCTATACACAATCTTCCCATCAATTACGGTCATCGCCGCTTGTACTTCTCTTATTTCTTCTGGCTCTATTTCAAAAATATTGCGGTCTAATATCGTAAAGTCCGCTTCATAGCCTTTTGTAATTTGCCCTCGCTTCGCTTCTTTTCCGATTGCATAGGCACTTCCTGTTGTAAATAAAGAAACAGCCTCATATGCCGTTAGCCTTTCTTCCGGCATATAGCATACACCGTCAATAAAACTTCTGCGTGTAACAGCGCTATATATACCTAGAAACGGATTTACTTGTTCAATTGGAGCATCCGAGCCACCGTTACAGTGTAATCCTGCCTCCAGTAACGTCTTCCAAGCATACGCATAACGAAGACGATGCTCGCCTAGTTTTTCAATGACTGATGGGAAGTCCGATGACACAAATACGGGCTGAATATCAATAATGGCTTGTAAGTTTTTCATTCTCTCAATCAATTCTTCACGAGCAAGCTGGCAATGAATAATCCGATCACGTAATCCTTCTGCTGGTGGATATAATTCAAGTGCATCAATCACATACTGGAGCGATAAATCACCGATTGTATGAATCGCAACTGACATATGTAAATCTCGTGCTTTTTTCACTAACTCCGCAAGCTCTTCACGTGAGAAAATTGCAACCCCATTTGTTTCCTGCGCATCTTCATACGGTTCACTTAATAAAGCTGTTCTTCCGCCAAAAGAGCCGTCAGAAAAAATTTTCATCGCCCCCAATTCAATATAGTGCTCATTTTCATATTCTTTTCGTTCATGTGCTACTTCATGGTGTACGAGCAAGTGTGCTTTAAATGGCATTTCCTTTATAACATGAGAAAACGCATTGTGCGTTTTTCTAAAACCACCGTAATAATTTAAATCTTCCGTATGCCCGCCAACGAGTCCATATTGCCAGCAGTCTTTAATCGCTGTTTGCAAAGCGCTTTGTAAATAAGCTTCATCAATTTCAGGCTGAACATGTTTCATTAACTCTTGCCCTTGTTCATATAAAAGGCCTGTTAACATATTTGATGAATCACGGCCAATTTTCCCACCTTTCGGATCTTGCGTCGTTTCTGTTATGTTCGCTTCTTGTAGTATATATGAATTCACCCATGTAACGTGGCGACAAACACGTTTTAATAAAATCGGATGTTCTTTAGAGATTTCATCTAAATCACGTACGTGAACTTGTTTTGTATCTGTAAAATTATTTTCATTCCAGCCTTCTCCAATAATCCAAGAACCTTTTGGCGCTTCTTCTACTCGTTTCTGAACGAGAGTTAGCACTTCGCTATACGATGTACAATTTGATAGATCCAAACGAAGTAATCTCTCTCCATGCCCAATCAGATGCATATGACTATCAACGAGACCTGGAATCATTGTTTTCCCCTCTAAATCGTACAACTTCACCGCAACATATCGGTTTTCTAACTCTTCTTTAGTCCCGATATCCACAATCCTGCCATTTTCAACGTAAACAGCGTCCACTTTTTCGTTTTCTTCTCTCATCGTGTAAATGGTGCCGCCATACCAAATTTCTCCCATATATCTCATCTCCTTTGTTTTATTGTATAAAAAAAAGCACCATTTCAAAACATGGTGCTTTTCTAAAAATTACTTTTGTTCAGTAGTAGACGTTGTAACTTGCCATTCAATATTAAATTTATCTTTTACTTGTCCGTATGCTGGGCTCCAGAACGTTTCTTGAAGTGGCATGATAACCTCTCCACCTTCTTGTAACTTATCGAATACTTCTTTCGCCTTTTCCGCGTTACTAATTTGAATTGCGATTGTTACTTGAGATCCGATTGCATGCCCTTGACCTGGGAATGTATCAGAAATCATAAGTTCCGTATTACCAACTTTTAAAGTAGCGTGTAAAACGCGCTCTTTTGCTTCAGCTGGAATCGGGTATTCTGGATTTTCAGGCATGTCACCAAAAGTTTGCATGACTTCTACTTTTGCATCTAACGCCTCTTTATAAAACTGTACAGCTTCTTGCCCACTACCATCTAAAACTAAGTACGGATTAATACCTAAAATCATACGGACACCTCTTTTTTAAATTTATAAAATCGAACTTGTGTTCGTTTTTATAATATCATATGGTTTGTAGTTCATTCAACTATTTTCGAAATTATTTTGAAGGAATCTCCATCTCTTGTTTTCTAAGTTCAATACGGCGAATTTTTCCAGAAATCGTTTTTGGTAGTTCATCTACAAATTCAATTTTGCGAGGGTATTTATATGGTGCAGTAAGTTCTTTGACGTGTTGTTGGAGTATTGGAATTAATGTTTCTTCGTTCTTTTCTATATTCTCTCTTAATACGATAAATGCCTTCACGACACTTCCGCGAATTTCATCAGGGCTTGCGACAACCGCACACTCTCTTACGTAAGGATGTTTTACAAGTGCATCTTCTACTTCAAACGGTCCGATTGTATAGCCAGAACTAATAATAATATCATCTCCGCGTCCTTCAAACCAGAAATAGCCGTCTTCATCTTTCTTCGCTTTATCACCGGTAATATAATAATCACCGCGGAATTGCATCGCTGTGCGCTCATCGTCTTTATAATACTGTTTAAAGAGGGCTGGTGTTTCAATGTGAACTGCAATATCACCAACTTCTCCTATCTTTACCGGAATACCTTCCTCATCTACAATATCAACGTGGTTACCTGGCGTCGGTTTTCCCATTGATCCTGGTCTAATATCCATCCCTTTCATTACACCAACAAGTAATGTATTTTCCGTTTGCCCATAGCCGTCTCTTACTGTAATATCAAAGTGCTTTTGGAACGTTCCAATGACTTCTCTATTTAACGGCTCGCCTGCGGATACAGCGCTATGTAAAGCTTCTAAATTGTACTCACTTAAGTCTTCTACTTTTGCCATTAATCTATACTCAGTCGGCGTACAACAAAGTACATTCACCTTATTCTCATCTAATAAATTTAAATATGTTTTCGGTTCAAATTTACCGTTGTATACAAATCCTGTTGCCCCTGATCCTAGAGTTGCTAAAAATGGACTCCAAATCCACTTTTGCCAGCCTGGACTAGCTGTCGCCCATACAACATCATTCTCTTCAATTCCGAGCCAATTTGGAGCGCTCGTACGTAAATGAGCGTATGCCCATGCATGCGTATGAACAACACCTTTTGGATTTCCTGTCGTCCCTGACGTGTAAGATAAAAAGACCATATCTTCTTTATCTGTCTTCGCCATTTCTAACAGGTCACTTTCTGTTTCTAACGCTGTTTTTAAATTAATCCATCCACCTACTGACTGCTCGCTCAGAACGAATTTTTGAAGAGATTCCATCGCTTCTATATCATCAAACTGCCCAATGTACGGCTCATAACTTACGATTGCTTTTACTTCTCCGTGTCCAATGCGATATTCGATATCCTTTTTGCGCAACATTTCCGAACTCGGAATTACGACAAATCCTGCTTTAATCGCAGCGATATACGTCATGTATGCTTCAATTAAACGCGGCATCATGATAAGAAGCTTGTCCCCTTTTTGCAGACCACTCTTTATAAAAGCGTTTCCAATTCTATTCGCACCTTGCATTAACTCAGCGTATGTAACTTCTCGTCTATTCCCTTTATCATCTTGCCAAATTAAAGCAAGCTTCTCTTTATCACCTGTATATTTCTCTATTTCGGAAACTAAATTATAAGACGGTGGCGCCAACAATTCTTCTCTCTTCATAAAATATCCTCCTTCGTTTCTATGCCTCCCTTATATAATAAAGAATTTTCAGTTAATTTTGAACCCTCTTCTTTTGACAAATTTTTTATGTCTATGTCGAAATGAATGTATAACGATGCAAACAACAAAAAGAAAGAGCGGGAGAACCCGCTCTTTCTAAGCCATCGTATATGGGATTATTTTTGGAAACCGCCTAATTGTTGCTCAGCTAGTGAAACTAGACGTTTAGTGATTTCGCCACCAACAGAACCGTTAGCGCGAGATGTTGCATCAGCTCCAAGTTGAACACCAAACTCTTGAGCGATTTCGTATTTCATTTGATCTAATGCTGCTTGAGCACCAGATACTGCTAATTTATTGTTGCTTGCCATGTTGTATCACCTCCTTGTGAGTATAGAGTGTGATAAACAACATGACTTCATACATATTTTAGATATGGTAATTTATGGTTTTAGAAAAGTTCTTCGAATTTTTCTTCTTCCGCCACTACTTCTACCGTTTGTAATACCATTGTTTCTTTATTCGCTACAGCTTCGTCAATTAATGGTGCGAAATCGTATTTTGCTTCAAAACGATTCGCTTTTTCACGCTTTGGCTTCGTCGCTGGGCTTGCTGGTGTGAATACTGTACAGCAATCTTCGTACGGACGAATTGAAATATCATATGTGCCAATTTCTTCAGCGATTTTAATAATTTCTAATTTATCCATCGTAATAAGTGGACGAATAACCGGATAGTTTGTTACTTCGTTGATCGTATGCATACTATCTAATGTTTGGCTTGCTACTTGTCCAAGACTTTCACCAGTCGTGATTGCAAGTGCATTACGCTCCTCTGCGATACGCTCTGTAATATGCATCATCATACGGCGCATAACTGTCATTGAATAGCTAGATGGAATTTCTTTATTAATCGTTTTTTGCACTTCTGTAAATGGAACAAGGTGAAGCGTTACACGTTTACAGTACTTCGTTAACTCTTGTGCTAAATCGATTACTTTTTGTTTTGCACGCTCACTTGTGAAAGGTGGGCTATGGAAGTGAACTGCTTCCACAGACACGCCGCGTTTCATCGTTAAGTACGCTGCTACTGGGCTATCGATACCACCAGAAAGAAGTACCATTACTTTTCCGCCAACGCCAACTGGTAAACCACCAGCGCCCATATGCTCACCACACATAATATAGCTGTAACCACTGCGAATTTCTATACGTACATTCACATCTGGATTATGAACATCTACTGTGATATCCTCTGTATTTTCTAAAATGTGCCCACCGATTTCTGGAAGTAACTCCATCGTCTTCATTGGGAAGCGCTTATCAGAACGGTGCACTGTAATTTTAAATGTTTTCACATCATCTTTTACTTGCAAGAAAGCTGCCAATGCACCTTTTTTAATATCTTCTAATTCTGATGGTACTTTCATCGCTAAGTTAAATTTATGAATACCAAATACATCTTTCAATCTTTCAGAAATTGCTTCATGGTCTTCGCCATTTAATTGGATGTACATACGATCATGTGTTGCATCGATTTTAATATTTGGGAACTTTTTCAGTTTAAACTTTACGTTATCTTTTAATGTGCTTACAAATTTAGAACGGTTCTTACCTTTAGTCGTCATCTCTCCATAACGAACTAAAATATATTCATATGTCATCATATTTCTTTACCTCATCACTTCATATAATTTTGGCATCGTCTCTTTCACAATACCTTCAAATTGTTTTACTTCTTCCATCGTGTTTTCTGGTGCCAAACTAATGCGAATAGCACTTGCAGCAGCGGCATGCGGTACTCCCATTGCCACTAACACTCTGCTCACTTCATTTGCTTTTGAAGAACAAGCAGACTTCGTCGATACATATACACCGTGCTCTTCTAAAGCATGAACGACCACTTCTGGTTTTAAACCAACAAATGATACATTTAAAATGTGCGGTGCTGCATATGCAAGCGACGTATTAATCGTTACATCTTCCATCTCTTTAAAGAAACGGACAAGCTCTGTTTGTAAATTTTGCAAATGAGCTACCTTTTCTTTCACTTGTTCCATTGTCATGCGAAGTGCTTTCACCATCGCTACAATGCCAGGTAAGTTCTCTGTACCGGAGCGATACTTAAGCTCTTGTTGACCACCTGATAAAATTGGATCTAACCTTACGCCATCACGTACATAAAGAAGACCCGTTCCCTTTACACTGTGGAATTTATGTCCAGATATTGAGCAAAGATCAATATGAGAAGCATATAAATCAAGCGGTACTTTTCCTATCCCTTGTACATGGTCCACATGGAATCTTATTTTCGGATAGTTCGATAATAACGTTCCAATTTCAGCAACAGGCTGAATTGCTCCAGTCTCGTTGTTCACATGAATAATTGACACAAGAATCGTATCTTCACGAAGTGCTCGTTTTACATCCTCTACCGATACAACACCATGCTCATTAACCGGTAAATATGTTACATCAAAACCGAGATCTTCTAATTGTTTATATGCTTCAAACACAGACGCGTGTTCAATATTTGTTGTAATGATATGTTTACCGCGCGAACGATTCCTCATCGCTATTCCTTTAATCGCAAGGTTATTCCCTTCGGTTCCACCTGATGTGAAAATAATCTCAGAAGGTTTAACATGAAGAAGCTGCGCTGCAATCGTTCTTGATTGTGTTAATAGACGCTCTGCCTCTCCTCCAAGCGAATGAATAGAAGAAGGGTTTCCAAAATATTTTCCAGCAACCGTTACGTACGATTGAAGGGCTTCTGGATATGGCTTCGTCGTCGCACTATTATCAAAATAGATCATCGTTCTTCCCCTTTCAGCGCTATCACATCATATAATCATATCACAAATACGTGTAATTACGCTAAGACTACTCAAAGGTTCCATTTTATCCCGATTGTGAAGGCCGATAATTAGCTAGGATGACCCTACTGACTACAGTTTCACTATATTTTAAAACGAATAACCTTACTGTATTCCGCTATTCATTATAGCAACATCGTCCCCAAAATTACACAAAAAAACAAACCCTTATGAAAGGGTTTGTTCATTGTCTACATATTCAGCTATTTTTTGAACAACGCCAGGTTCAAGTTGCTCTAGTACAGAAGCCGCTTGTTCTAAAGCTGCATCGTATTGATATTCACGGAATAATTTCTCCGCATAATTTAAGCTCTCTGCAAGGTTCTCATCATGACTGCGGTAACGATTACCATATTGAATTAATTTTTCAACTAAATACGCTTGTCCAATTAACTCTTCTGTCATTTCAGCTACACCATTAACAGTTGTGTATGCTTCTTCTAAACTGCTATTTACAGCGTTCATATTTAACGGCTTCACTTCTAACTGTTCATATACAGCTTGCATTGCCATTTGTCCTCTTTTTAAATCTTCCATAATGCTTTCTGGAAGACCTGGCAAATTCGACTTTTGCATAAAACGTTTCGTTTCAAAAATGATATTTCGCATTTCTTGCAACTTCTCACGCGCTTCAAATTCCTCTTTACGCATCGTTTGCAGCATTTCTTTATATTCTGCATGAAGTACTTTTAACGTTTCACATTGCTCATAAACCTCTTCTAGTTCTTCACGAATAATAGAGAAGGCAATATCTTGTTCCGCAACGCGTAATTGCAGCATTTCAAAACGTTTCGTTAAAATATGCATTTGCTTTTCAATTACTTTCTGAGACTCAATGTCCTTATCTTGTAACTGATAACTCTGTTTCACAAGCTGTGTTTCTACTTTTGTTTCAATCGTTTCAGCGCGAATTTCTTCTAAGTCTTCATAAACAGAAAGTGTTTTTTGCTCCACATAATGTCTCGCATGTACTTCTTGTTCCAGTTGATCATAGAAGCCATCTAAACGCGTTTTTAAGTTTTCTACTTTTTCAGCAGCTTCTGTTATATGAAGCTCCTGTATATCCATTAAACATGTGTGTAGTTGTGTCGTCATATCACGAACTTCTTTAGGGACTTCCAAATACTCTAATACATAACCTTGTCTTACCATATCATTATGTCCGTGTAATAAATCTTCCAGCTGAACTGGTAACGTCGCTTGACACTCTACCAATAAATCTGGAATTTGGTGAATAATGATTTCTAAGCTTGCCAAACCTTCTTCTAAACTAATAACAATTTCTCTCGCTTTTAAATAGTCGCCATTATCTGTTGCCTCTTCAAAGCTTTTAAACTTATTAGATTCAGCATCTAGCATCTCTTCAATTTTCTGCTCTGCTGCTCCATACATATGTCTATGAGCAAGAACACTCTTCTTCATACTACGATATGTATCACGTAACTCTTCAATTTCCGAGCTATTTTTTTCATGGCTTTCTAACAATTGCTGTAATTCATTTAAAATGTCTGTAATACGATTATCAGCGTCATCTAAACCACTTATGGATTCATTCATCGCATGCTTTGCTTTTCGGAAGGAGAATTGCGAGGCGAATTTTCGCGCTTGCGCTAAATCTTTGTCTGCTTTCGGAAGGGTTGTTGATACAATCTCATCCCATTCTTCACGCCATTTACCAAACAGTTCTTCTGTTTGACCCGTCATATTTAAATCTTTCACCCGTTTTAGTTCATCTGCCACAGGTTTATCTTTTATCTCTTGTTTCCACTGCTCCAGTGCTTCAATATCTTTATATGAACGATTTCTTATCACAAGCTCTATCATGAGCAGCACTAGAATAGAGCTTACTACAATGATAACGATCGTCAGGATAGAATCCATGCAAAAAAGCCTCCTAGTTATATCTCTTTTTTTGTCCGTTCCGTTTATGAAATGGAAGGCATTATGTATAAAAAGGGAATTCCCCTATATTTAACAACTAACAATGTACTAATCATACCATGTAATGGTTTGTTTTTGACCTAGTTTTTTTTAAAATTTCATGTTTCTTTCAATGCAATTGTAATCTTTCTCAATCTTCTGTTTCGATTAGCTTCCATCATCAAATGATTGCAATAACGGGTTCTCTTCCATATGGGATACGAAATGAATTTTGCGTGCAAGTGGTGGTTCAATAGAAATCGCATGCACATTCCCTTGCTTTACCGCTTGCTTTACTGACATTTCTGGAAGTAACGTAATACCAAGTCCAGCTCCGACCATCGCAAGCATCGGTTCTGCATAAGAAGTTTCAAATGCAATGATTGGTTTCGCACCTATCCCCTGAAACATATTCGTAATCATTTTCCTTACATCACAGATTTCTGGGTATACGATTAACTTTTCATTTTGCAAATCTTCCATTCGGATCACTGTTTTCTCTTTATAAAGATGATCATTTGAAACGACACAAACAATTTTTTCTTCTCGCATTTCTTTTATACACGTAGCGCCTTCTACTATTGAATCGACGAACATCGCTTCAATCTTCCGTTCTTTAAAGAGTCCCATTAGTACTTTCGTATGCTCAATTTTCCATTCTACTTCGAATCCTTCACCTAATACATCTTTACATTTTGATATGTAATGAGCTGCTAAACTTGGCAATATGCCTATAGAAATTTTCCGCTTCTCCTGAAAAGTCTTCATTTCAGCTTTCACTTCATATATGTGTTCCAAAATCGGTAACATCCTTGTTATAAATAACTCTCCAGCTTCTGTTAATTCCACTCCTTGCGCGGAACGCTTGAGTAAAGTAACCTCTAAATCCGCTTCTAACCTTTGAATTTGCTTACTAAGCGCCGGTTGAGAAATATGTAAAAGCTTACTCGCCTTTGATAAACTGCGCGTATTCTTCACTTCAATAAACGATCGTACTGCCTCCAAATCCATCGTACACACCTCTAACAAAAAGTTATAACTGTTATAAAAAATCGATATTTCCTTCTATAAACAATTACTCTCTATACTTATTTCATCAACTTACTATAACGAAATGTAAAGGGGAAAGATACTCTTGGACAAAAAACAAATGCTACTCGGATCCCTCCTATGCTTACTTGCCGTAACGGCTTGGGGATTTATGTTTCCTGTCATGGCAAATGCTCTGCAGTTTATCGATCCGTTCTTCTTCACAACTATCCGATACGGATCAGCAGCTATTATTTTTCTTATTTTGCTATTCATTACTGAAGGAAAAACTTCACTCCACTTAGAAAAAAGAACACTTTCGTTATTCTTTTACGGAACAGTCGGTTTCGCTGGATATGGTTTTCTCATTTTTTACGGTCAACAACTTGCCGGGCCTTCTGGGGCCATCCATGCTGCGATGATTCAATCTCTTATGCCGCTCATCGCTTTATTATTGCAGTGGATAACAAAAAACAAACGCCCACAAAACTACACATTCCTTTGTATGTTCGTTGCATTGCTCGGTGTTATGCTTGTCATTTCAAAAGGAAATATTCACTTATTATTTGGAGCTGCCAGTCACCTCTCAACAAATATACTTATGCTATGCGGCGTTACTTGCTGGGTCATTTATACGAACGGTGGTGCTCGTTTTCAATCTTGGTCACCACTCAGGTATACGACGTTAACTTGTTTATTCGGCTCAGTTTCACTCATCGTTATCGTCACTTTCTTCACTTACACAAACATCGTTACTATGCCGTCACTTCGTACCATTATGAGCGTTCGTTTTGAACTCTTGTATATGTCGATTGTTGCAGGTGTTATCGCTGTATTTTGCTGGAACACAGGAAATCGCTATATTTCATCTATTAACGGCATATTATTTATGAATTTAGTTCCTGTACTTGCACTTATCGGTTCCATCTTTCGAGGTTATACAGTCGACAAAATTGAAATTGCCGGAGCCTCACTAACAATTATCGCGCTCTTATGCAACAATGTATGGCAAAGGAAAGAAAGCACAAAAATCCCCACCTCATTTCGTTAGGTGGGGATTTTTCACATATGAACAGCTCTTGGCAATTCATAGTACATATTCGTTATACATAATGTTTGCTCCATCCATTGCTCAATTTCTTTCGTGTACATTTCTATGAAAAATGTCTCAGACGGAAAAGAATGCAGCACTTCTGATATATATTGCGGATATAAAAAAGGCATATTCATCATGCCTTTTAATTGCGTCATAAACATTGTAAAAGATACCTTTTTAAATTCCTGCTTTATTTGTCCCTGTCTAATCATTTGCTCTATATAATATCTTTCTTTAGAAAAGTAAATGGTCATCACTTCGCGAATTAATGTCGTATCAAGTGAAAGCTCTCGGTAGAAGAAACGTGTCAGCTCCCTATTTTCAAATTGATATCGTAAAATTCCGCGCACCATTTGTACCATCACATCTTTAGCCGACAAATACTCCCTCTGTTCGAACGACATTTCAATCACATGAATATATCCTTCTAAAAAGTCAGTAATAAGCTGTTCTAATAAACCTTGCTTTCCAGCAAAATAATATGAAATATTCGCTACATTCACATCCGCTCGCTTTGCAATTTCTCGCACCGACGTTCCATCATAACCTTTCGTGTTAAACAACGATATTGCCGCATCAATTACTTTTTGTTTCGTCTGTTTCATGCGCTCACTTCCTCTCACTGAACAGCTATAATTTAAATTTCTTGACTTTTAAGACAAATTCCTTTAATTTTCTATCGACAAAGTCATGTGAAATACATCGTATTTTGCTAATATTTTACACATCTCGATAAAAAGGGAGTTGTTTCCATGTTTACAAAAGAAAGTTATGCAGGTTCTCGTGAAGAACAATACGAGACAGTAATTAAACAACTGGATGCATTATTAACTGGCGAACCGAACGTAGTCGCAAACTTATCAAATGCGTCCGCATTATTAAATCAATTTTTAGATCGTGTGAATTGGGTTGGCTTTTATGTAACAGAAGGAAATCAGCTTGTTCTTGGACCTTTCCAAGGAATGCCTGCTTGCGTGCGCATTCCATTTGGACGAGGCGTTTGCGGCGTTGCAGCTGAAACAAAAACAACGCAGCTTGTAGCAGACGTTCACCAATTCCCAGGACATATCGCTTGCGACAGTGCTTCGAATTCAGAAATCGTTGTACCGATCGTGAAAGAAGGAACTGTCGTTGGAGTACTTGATATTGATAGCCCTGAAAAAAATCGTTTTGATGAAGTAGATCAGCGCTATTTAGAAAAGTTTGTGGAAACACTCCTAAAACATATTTAAAAAAGAAAAGAGCGAGTTATCGATTGCGTACATCACGTACGAAACCGATAGCTCACTCTTTTTTATTGATTACTAACAGTAGATATTTTCTTTAGTGCCTGTTCTAAATCAAAAACGATATCCTCCCATGATTCTAAACCGACAGATAAACGTATTAAATTATCGTAAATACCCATTTCTTGTCTTAGCTTAGCTGGAATCGCAGCGTGCGTCATCGTTGCCGGATGCTGAATTAACGTTTCTGTATCCCCTAAACTTACGGCAATTGTAATAAAGTGAAGGTCATTGATAAACGCTTGCGTCTCTTCTTTTCCGCCTTTTACTGAAAAAGAAATCACACCACCGCCCCGTTTCATTTGGCGAGATGCTAACTCCCCTTCTGGATACCAAACACCTTCTACCGCATCATGATTTTTGAGGAACGATACAATTTTTTCGGCATTATCACAATGGCGGTCCATTCTTACCGCTAACGTCTTTAATCCGCGTAACAATAACCATGCATCAAACGGCGCCATAATACCGCCGATATCTTTTCGCATCGGGCGAATTTGTTCTGCTAACGCTTTCGTTTTACAAATCGTTACACCTGCCACAACATCACCGTGACCACCAATATATTTTGTCGCACTATGAACGACCGCGTCACAGCCCATTTCAAGTGGTCTTTGTAAATAAGGTGAACAAAACGTATTATCAACAATAACAAGTAAGCCATTTCGCTTCGCAACCCGAATCACTTGTTTTAAATCAATTAATTTCATTGTCGGATTAATCGGTGTTTCAACGAAAATAAGCTTTGTATTTGGGCGGATTTCATTTTCAATATCATCCTCTGTCTCCATATCACAAAACGAATGCGTAATCATAAATTTTTCTTCTAACACTTCTAAAAAACCGTACGTGCATCCGTATAATCCATTTGAACAAATAATATGATCTCCAGCCTTTAAAAAACCAATTAAAGTTGCGGAAATAGCTGCCATACCGGATCCGAAAGCAAGTGCTTCTTCTCCTCCTTCTAACACCGCCATACGTTCTTCAAATAATTTTACAGTTGGATTTCCAAGTCTTGAGTAAATATAAGACGGATCTACTCCCGCAAAACTCGCCTCTCCTTGCTGCGCAGTCTCAAATGTAAATGTAGACGTTTGAAATAACGGTGGTGTTAAACTTCCTTTATGTTCCTCAGATGTATACCCGTGATGAATTAACGCTGTCTCCATATGTTTCTTTTTCATAAAAACATCCCCTTTATGTTTTTATCCCGCTTTAACGGGCAGTAAGACCCCAACATCAAAATTCAGCGAAAGCAAAAAAGTTAGTTTTGGGGATTAACTGCCCATAAAAGCCCGATTCGTTCAACTAATAACCAGTGGTGGGGGACGTCCCCACCACTGGTTAAAGTTTCACTTTATCCCGCATATTCATCAACAAAAATTTGATGAACGTTTTACTTCATTTTATGTAAGCGTTTTATTTGTGTTTCTATCACTTCTTTTATATCGTTTTAAATTCCTTCTTGCTAATTTCCAAAATTTATATGCATAAAACAAAAATGTACTCGCTTGACGAAACTCTGGGTAAAAGATATAATAGCGTTTGTGTAAAATAAAAAGGCAGCCTTGTAATGTGAGTTTATCGTTTGTATTTTGTTCCTCTACGGAGGTGTATCTCGTAACTCCCTGCTGCTGGAGCGAAGGTACATGAAAACAAAATGCCCGTAAATATCGATTACGTCTGTTTTTATTTTACGTAAATAAAAACATTTTTAAAGGAGGAGTCAACTATGGCTCGTTATACAGGTCCAGCTTGGAAACTGTCTCGTCGTCTTGGAATCTCTCTAAGCGGCACAGGAAAAGAATTAGAAAAACGCCCTTACGCACCAGGTCCTCACGGTCCTAACCAACGTAAGAAACTTTCAGAATACGGTTTACAATTACAAGAGAAACAAAAACTTCGTCACATGTACGGCATGACTGAGCGTCAATTCCGTCGCACATTTGACCAAGCAGGTAAAATGCCTGGTAAGCACGGCGAAAACTTCATGATCCTTCTTGAAGCTCGTCTTGACAACTTAGTTTACCGTATGGGCTTAGCTCGCACTCGTCGTGCAGCTCGCCAATTAGTAAACCACGGTCACATCACAGTTGATGGATCTCGCGTAGATATCCCATCTTACCGTGTAAAACCTGGTCAAACAATCAGCGTTCGCGAAAAATCTAACAGCCTTGTTGTTGTTAAAGAAGCGATCGAAGTTAACAACTTCGTACCAGAATACTTAACTTTCGATGCTGATAAATTAGAAGCTACTTACACTCGTCACGCTGAGCGTTCTGAGTTAGCAGCTGAAATCAACGAAGCATTAATCGTAGAGTTCTACTCTCGTTAATCTCGGTACTCTAAAAAGAGTAGTATTAAAAGCCTTAGGAACCTTGTTTATCAAGGGGCCTGGGCTTTTTTTATTTGTTATTGATAATGGCAAAATAAGGCATAAAAACGAATGCACTTGGGGCTAAGTGGGGCTAGTTTGGGACCAAAAAATAAAAAAGGCTGGCGTGTGTATAGAAATGGATAAGTGCAAAAAACAAATTATAAAAGGAGTTAATTGTTTTGAAAGAAAAATTCAACGAGATCCCTCTTCATGTACAAGACTTTCAAAAATTTAAAATGCTATTAGAAGAATTAGTACAAGATGAAGTAATATTCATTGAAGGTCTTTCTAAGTATTCTTTAAATATTTCTTCTAAAGAACATAAGGTCACCATTAACCTTAGAAGTGAGTTTTTCCTAGATCCACACCTGGTAATTACTGCCATAAGCATTACCCCAAGTAATCAAGGTAAGGGAAGTATTGTTCTTGAATGGTTTAAAACATTCGCTAAAGAAAAAGGATTCGAACGATTAATATTACAAGAAGTTATAACCGAAGAAGGTTATAACTTTGCATTAAAAAATGGTTTCTCAAAAAAGGTTGGTCCATTCGAGGAAATTTTTAGAAAGCCCGATAGTACTGACGGAAATTATGAGCTACATTTATAAAGAGTAAAATAAAAGTGAACGAATATTTTCCTTATGCGTTCACTTTTTTACTTGATGAATTATCCACCACAGCTTATTCTTTTCTTTCCATAAGAGCAATTCCCCCTATACTTTTAAATATTAAAATCGCTGTCAAACACATACCCGCATCCATTTGATGTTAACACAACAATTGTTGTGATTTAAATAAGTAGAAACCTCTCATAATAGATAGAGAGCTCCTTGTTTCTTTATGTTAGTGCAACCTATTGTTTTAAAAAATGGTAAAATGTAGTTTTAGGAGGGGGAAGAATGAGGAAACTAAAAATAACTGTTTTTATCTTATTACTGAGCATACCACTATTCCTATTAAATGGTTGCTTTACAGACACAAAACTATTTGAAAAACCAATAGGAGATTATTTGTCCGAAAACTACGGGATAAAGAATGGGGAATTTAAAATTCTTTCTGCTGATAGTGCGCTTGGAGTTTCTGATCATAACACTTACGTGGAAATAAAAAAACCATACCACACTGTTGCTTATTTTATTGTAAACAGTGACTCCCATTATGAAGTAGTTAAAAATGAAAGCGATGATGTTTTTCTAGAAATATTCAAAGGGGCTTATGTTGAACAGCATCCTGATGTTTTGAAACAATCCGATAAGATGATAAAAAAGTATAACTTATTAAGTGAATCTCCTACCGAATATGGCAAAGGGAAACAAAATTTCTATTACTATTTACATATAAATATAGATAAACAACAAGAAAAGGAATTAGTTGAAAATTTCAAACGTGATCAAAAAATAAACACTGACAACATAATGAAAACGTTAAAAGATAGTACACCTAGAGATCATGCCAATTATATAGGAGTCATCAATTTTAGTTACTATTACAATACCTACAAAAATAGCGAAACTATTCAAAATGCTCAAAATATTATGGGTGATTTCGAAAAGAGCCACGTGTTAACAGAGGGTATTTATAACATAGCAGTTAAGACCATCTATTCCAGCCCTAATGAAACAGAGGAAGAAATGGATGATCGTCGTAATAATAATGTCATGTTTACCGTGGATGAACAAGGGAAATTCGAAATATTAAAAACAACTGTAGATTCTTGATAAAATACGCCAATTGTTGTGTTTTAAATAAAGGGCGACTTCCCACCAGGAAGATAGCCCTTTTTTTCTTATTACTGTTCTTGTTCTATTACTAATAACCCGGTGGTTCAAACCCACTTAGCCAAAAACGGGGACAGCTCAACTTTGAGCATACCCCCACTGAAAAAGGTAAGTCCAACTTTGGACAGTCCTCCCTCCTATTTAATTACATAAGCATAGATAACTAAATCTTGTTTATCACCTTCAAAGTCATAAATTCGAGTTATGCCATACTCTTTACCTCTAAACATAATGCTCATACTTGGATGTAAATCATTTCTCCATCCAATTCACCTATTTTCTTTTTAACTTCCTCTTCAGCTTTACGAGCAGCCAATATACGAGGTACTGATATTTTCATAAAAAACTCTGCCATTTTCAATGCAGTTTACTCACTTGGTGGATTATCTAATATAGTTCGTTCTTTTCTTTCTATAAGATCCTCCCTTTCATTCATGATTTTTTACATCTTTTCTTTTTATTTTCCTTGTAAGTGAATGTTTTAAACAAAACTCCATCTTTCAAAAAAAGTTTTTCTATCATAATTCACTAGGATTTCGACATCATTTGACGATTCTTCTTCACCATACCTCCAATATCCAGTTCTAAGTAAGAACTCAGAAAGCCCTTCCGGGATTGGAAAATCATAACCATCTATACTTACCTTTGTTACCTCAATACCTTCTCTAATTATCATCGAATCATCCTTTCAGTTGGAATATGGATAAATTCGCTTTTAGGTATATTAATATCTCTAATAAACTCATTGCAATGTAACATTTACAGTTATCTCCTTAAATCGGTATAATTTACTTATTAAAGGAGGGAGATTTTTGAGTTTAAATATGTATTTAGGGGAAGTACAGGCTCAAACACAAAGTATGAATGCTTTCTGTACCACTACTATTCAAGGTATGGAACAAGCTATTCAGTCGATTGATGCTTTCACCAGTGATACTATTCTACAAGGACAAACATATGACAGTGCAAAGGCATTCTTTGCAGAAACTTTTCGTCCTTTAGCACAAGGAATTATTTATTTGTGTGAAGAACTAATTCGTCAGAATGATGCCTTTCCAAATCAATTTCAATCACAGGTTGCTTCGACAGATGTAATCGAACAAGAAATATTAGAACAAATTCGAGAAATTGATCGAATGAAGGCAAGTATGGAAGCTATCAGTCAAGCTATGCCAATCCCAGGTCTAGATGCTATGGCAAATCTTTTTATTGCCATGAGGCACAAACTTCAAGAAAAGTTAGATCATTTGTATCAGTTCAACCAAACATCTAGCAATAACTACAGTACAGCAATTCAATTAGCTGCTAGTATTGCAACAGGTCTTGCAGAAGTCCAAAGTGGAAAAGGTTTTAGTCCTGCAAGTGGTACATTTAGTACACAAGGGTTGAATATGGAATGGGTGACTTCTATTCAAGCGATTACAGAGGCTAGGAATCGTCAGGCTGACAATCTTTTAAATGATAGTCCAATTGAAGAAGGAACGATTGAGGATAGACCTTCATCGGAATCAGAAGAAAAAGATTTTGATGGTAAAAAACTAGCAAGAGATATAGCTGGTGAACTAAGTGGAGAATATGATATTCGACGTGCTTGGGATGGTATTGATCCATCTACTGGCGAAAAACTTTCCACTTTGGAAAGGTTTTTCGCTGGAGGAATGGCTGTAGCTGGTCTTACACCAATCGGAAAAGTTGCTAAAATTGGTAAAGTCGGAAAAGCCATAGATAAGGCTGATACAGCTAAAAAGGAAATGCAGGAAGCCGCGGCATTATTGAAAGCTAGAAGACAGAAACAAGCTGCAATTAATCGAACATCAGGAGATAAGTTTGAAGCTGAATTGAAGACTAGCTTAGAAAGTACTGGCGAGTTTGAAACAGTAGTTAAGCAATTAACACTGGAAACGCCTAGCGGAATAAAAACTAGAGTTGATTTAGTCGCACTCGGTAAAGAAAACAGTAAAATTAATCTATACGAAGCAAAAGCTTCTTTAAGCGCACCTTTAACAAAAAATCAGAAGTTGGCTTTTCCTGAAATTGAAGAGTTTGGAGCTATCGTAAAAGGTAAAGGAAAACCACCGTTTGATGGTGGTACGGAAATACCGCCTACTAAAGTAGAAGTCATACGTAAACAATAAAAAGGAGGCTACCATATGTCTTTAAAAGAATTAGAACAAATAGACTTATTAGCTATCGAAAAAGAAACAGGATATGTCCATCTTATTATTGCTGACGAAGAGGATTGGTCAGACGAAGAAGAACACGTCTCGTTATTGATAGAAAAGATTTATGCTTACTTGGGATTTATTGAAAGTGGGACGATTTATGAAATATATCCTGATGCTAAGGGACGACAATTTGTTATTAGTATACACGGAAAATATCGTTGCACTGAGTATGGTGAAGAGTTTTTTGAAAAAACTGAGGAAATAGTTATGAAAGCTGGATATGGTTTCCAATATATACATAACCCCCACAAAGAAGGGGAAATGTAGCAGAATAAAAGAAACAAGAAGAACGCCTTGTAGTGAGGGTAAACGTTCTTCTTTTTTTATCGGTCTATGTAATTAGACATCAAAAATGTAATATTTACATTGCTTGCACATAAGTTGTAATTGCTGAACTTACATTAGGAGTTTTAATCACTTACGCTTCGAAGCTGAATAAAAAGAGATAATGAGTATTTGATAAAAGGTGAGATACCAAAAGACTATTTCAAAATCCATGAATACGAAGGCGCAAATATGAAATTATACTTTAAAGATACTGAAATAGGTGAAATCAGAGACGTTTTTGTAGAAACACCCTGGATGTATGAAACAATACATTTAAATGATAATAGTAAACCATTTCAGGAATATTTCCGTAAAATGGTAGATGAAGACAGTACTTTTGACTTTGAAAGTACTGATCCTGAATTTCTAGACGATGAAAATTGGTCCGTTTTCGATGAGAACGAAGGGAAATATTTAGGAATCGACATTCCAGCAATCCACATTAATCCCCCCCTTCTTCTAACACTTAAAAACACTACATTCTATCCCATAACTCATTTTTCTTTGCTGTACTCTCCTTTTGTTAACATTATTTTTACAACGTATTTATCTATATCTTCCCTTTTTCTATTTTCATTCAACCTTAAAAACCTCTTCATCACCAGAGCATCTGAATGAGATTAACAAACTTAATGAACAAGTACCTCTTTAATCGTGAAATTATTAGAATATTCCATTTACAACAACTCCCTTAAATTGGTATTATTTTCTTGTAAGAGGAGGGAAAGTTCATGTCTTTAAATATGTATCTCGGTGAAGTACAAGCTCAAACAGAAAGTATGAACTCTTTCTGTACCGCTACTATTCAAGGTATGGAACAAATCATTCATTCGATTGACGCTTTTGCATTGGATACTGTTCTACAAGGACAAACATATAGCAGTGCAAAAGCATATTTCTTACAAACCTTTCGTCCGTTAGCACAAGGAATCATTTACTTATGCGAAGAATTAATTCGTCAAAATGATGCCTTTCCAAGAGACTTTCAATCACAGGTAGCTTCTACAGATGTTATCGAACAGGAGATATTAGAACAAATTCGAGAAATAGATGGGCAATTACTAAAAGGAAAACATATTTTAGAAATTTCAGTATCTAATAAAAATTTCAGAAAAATAGATGAATATATAAAGCGAGCAAAAGACAAGTATGATATCGAGATTAGATTTAGGGAGGAATAATTAATGACATATTCATTGAAACCAGAAATACAGGAAGTACTTGAGAAAATTAATTTTACCGAGAGATACAAGTCCTTATCAAAACAATTTCCAGATAGAGAAAACACATTTGAAAACTATGAAAACGAAAAAGTAATTGCAGTATTTGAATCTCTTGGCTATAAAGCTCGTTTTATGAAAAAAGAAAACTTTTTTATTGTTGGAGAAGTAAAAAACAAAGATATCTATACTTTCAGGTTCAATATTAGCTTGAAATATGGACTCGTTGAATTAATTTGGGAAGCATGGCACACTGGTGAAGTTAGAGTTGGAACATCTTGGGCTATGTTTGTAGACGTATTATCCAATGATACTGAAAAAGTGCTCCGTCCAGGTTTCCATAGCTATGAAGAACTCAAAGAAATCATGAAAATTGCATTTGAAATGTACGAAGATTTCAAGCGAGCATTAATTCCTATTTATTCATGATTTTATATTTAAGAAAGGTAATTTTGTCTTAAATGTAAAAAGAGCAAATCCGACTTATAAGAGTCGGATTTCTTCATTTATCTAAAACTTTATACTGTTTTATTCAATCTAATGTTAGTATTTTTCCAATGTTGACACAACATTAGAGTTATCATTTCAAGGATAATAAGATTATAAGAGAGCATTCAGGCGGTCATACTTATCCAGATGATCCATCCCAAAATAGAGGATCACATTTCAATGATGTACATGGGAATCATTATGACTATTAAAATTGAGGTGGTAAAATGAAGTGTTGGAATGAAGTAGAAAAAGATGCATTCTCATACTACGAATGGTTTAGTAAAGATGAAGCAATTAAAAGAGTCGGTAATTTACCAAATTTAAGTTTATTCAGCGTTAATGGCTCCATGTTATTTAGCCCAGATGAAAAAAAGAAATTCAAAGAAGTATGTGGAACTGAAATCAAGCAAGTATTTATGAAACAGGATTTAACTAATGTCTACAAATTCTACTTGCTTGCAGCTATTGAAATCAAAGACAAAAACTCTAAAATTGAAAAATATCGAAAGGTATGGAAAGCTCTTCGAACCAAATGGAAACTTGAGGGATTTAATAAGGGTCCAGAAGTTGAAATGGAAGTTGGAGGAACAACTTTCTACTCAAGTATTGCAGAGTTTTGTCTCGAGAAACTTCCAGCTGCCATTGAAATAGTTTCTAGTAACCCTAAAAGATTTACAATCATTGCAAGTAAAAATAGTGATATAATTGCGGAAGAAAATGTTAGAAAAATTTTCAAAAAAGCATTTAATGAATATAACAAATGGAAAGATGAAATAGATTATTTTAACCTTTCCATTCATCTCTGCCCAAAAGACGATATAGTTTTTAGATGGGGAGATTCATTAGAGGAAGCGGAAATAGCTGCTATATTTAAGGGAAATATACTTACACTTTTAAATAGCTAACTGCAAAACCTTTCTAAAAATAACTACATTTCAATTAACAATTATATTATTTTAATAGAATTAAACTAAGAAAAATCCGACTCACAAAAGGCGGATTTCTTCATGTATCTAACATGTATACTGTTTTATTTGATCTAATATTAAAAATTAGGGAGGAGTAATTATTGGCGTATTCATTACAACCTGAAATACAAGCCTGCCTTACAAAAATTGATTTTATTAAGAGATATAAAGCATTATCAAAACAATTTCCAGATAGAGAAAATACATTTGAAAACTATGAAAACGAAAAAGTAATTGCAGTATTTGAGTCTCTTGGCTATAAAGCTCGTTTTATGAAAAAAGAAAACTTTTTTATTGTTGGAGAGGTCAAGAATAAAAACATCTATACTTTTAGATTTAATATTAGTTTAAAACATGGCCTTGTTGAGTTTATTTGGTCTGCACGACATAATGGTGCAATAAGAGCTGGAGATCCATGGGCTATGTTTGTAGCAATATTATCAAATGATACAGAAAAAATACTTCGTCCATGCTTCCACAGTTACGATGAACTCAAAGAAATCATGAAAATCGCCTTTGAAATGTACGAAGATTTTAAGCGAGAATTAATTCCTATTTATTCATGATTTCACCTTAAAGATATATGAAGTAATGACCCAAAAAAAAGGACAGACTTAAGGTTTTAGGAGAATTAATTATGAACTTAAAATTAAAATCGGAAATAGAAATAGCACTAAAAAAAATTGACTTTGTTAATAGATACACAGAACTTTCTTCTTTTTCGAGAGAAAATTATGATGCCGAAGAAATCATTCCTAATCCCAATATTGAAGAAATTCAACAAATACTTGAAAAGCTAGGTTATAAATCAGTTTATGATAAAAAAGAACAGTTTTTAAAAGTTGGAGAACTAGATGATAAAAAAGAAAATTTATTTTATTTTAATATTGGTATTAAAGTAAACGTTCTGGACTTTACTTGGGTAGTTTATCATAATGATGAACTACGATTAGGTAGTCCATGGAGTCTATATTCAAGACTTTTAATTTCTCCAGATACTAGAATTAAGCCCGTACTATTTAGCGATTATGACAGCTTAGAAAAAATTTTAAAAATTGCTTTAGGTATGTATGAAGATTTTAAACAAGAATTAATTCCTATCTATTCATAATTTTATATATAAGAAAGGCAATCTTATCTTATATATAAAAAAAGAAAATCCGACTTACAAGAGCCGGATTTCTTCATGTATCTAACATGTATACTGTTTTATTTGATCTAATATTAAAAATTAGGGAGGAGTAATTATTGGCGTATTCATTACAACCTGAAATACAAGCCTGCCTTACAAAAATTGATTTTATTAAGAGATATAAAGCATTATCAGAAAAATTTTCTGATAGAGAAAATACATTTAAAAACTATGAAAATGAAAAAGCTATTGAAGTATTCGAGTCTCTTGGCTATAAAGCTCGTTACAATAAAAAAGAAGACTTTTTTATTGTAGGAGAAGTAAAAAACAAAGATGTCTACACCTTTAGATTCAACATCAGCTTAAAATATGGTGTTGCTGAATTGATTTGGGAGGCATGTCATAACGGTGAAGTTAGAGCTGGAGACCCATGGGACATATTTATACGATTGTTATCAAATGACACGGAAAAAGTACCCGTGCTATATTTCCACAGTTACGATGAACTCAAAGAAATCATGAAAATTGCCTTTGAAATGTACGAAGATTTCAAGCGAGAATTAATTCCTATTTATTCATAATGTAAAAAGCTACCAAAGACAACTAAAATAGTTACTTCGAGTAGCTTTTATTTATATATATTAAAGTTATTTATTTTCCTCTTTCTGAACATATACATAAGCATCTTTCTGCTCTTTATGTATATCCACCTTCGAATTCTCTGCAAGCTGACCCGCATTTAGCAAAGAAAAAATAATGAGCGCTTCTAGTGACATTTCGTTTTACCACTCCTTTCTATTTGTTATACGTTTATCATACCGCTTACATGTGATTTCCGTATGAACTCGAAAAGGAGATTACAACAAAAAGGTTACAGGCATACGAATGCACGCTATAATAACCATAAAATAGGAGGTGGATTCTTTTTGACAATAAACCAAATGGTTCAACTCGGAAGTTCATTTATGTTGTTTATTACTTCAGCACTTATGAGTTGGTATCAGGGGAGTAATCTAATAGATTATCCTGATGAATGGAAATATAGCGCTAAGTTTACAAATTACTTTAAAGGCACCGTTTCAAATTACGAAGATATTTATCAAATCGACTTCTTTATATATGCAGCAAAATTTTATCCAACAGCATTTGTTCTTATGCTCATTAGCTTACTTTATATGCTCATATTAATTCTTCATATTTTATTTACAAGAAAAGATCAGGCAATCTAAATTCATACATAAAAACCCCGAATCATAGACTTTTCAGCCTACAATTCGGGGTACTATTTGTTTTATATTCGTTTCTGATTAGTAACGAATTAAGAAATATTTCTTCTTACCACGGCGAATGATTGTGAATTTACCTTCGATGCGGTCGTTTTCTGTTACAACGTAGTCTAATGCTTGTGTACGCTCACCGTTTACGTAGATTGCGCCGTTCGTTACATCTTCACGTGCTTGACGTTTTGATGGAGAGATTTTGCTTTCTACAAGTAAGTCGATTAATACTGTATCTTCTGCAGTACGTTCTACAGATGGTACGTCTTTGAATCCTTGTTCGATTTCGCTTGCAGTCAGTTCTGCTACAGAACCGCTGAATAATGCAGCTGAAATTTTAATCGCTTGCTCTAATGCTTCTTCGCCGTGAACAAGTTTTGTCATTTCAGAACCTAATGCTTTTTGTGCTGCACGTTTTTCTGGTGCTTCAGCTACTTGCTTTTCAAGCTCAAGAATTTCTTCATGAGATAAGAATGTGAAGTATTTTAAGTATTTAACAACATCGCGGTCATCTGTGTTGATCCAGAATTGGTAGAACTCGTAAGGAGTTGTTTTTTCTGGGTCTAACCAAATTGCGCCGCCTTCTGTTTTACCAAACTTCGTACCGTCAGATTTTGTAACTAGTGGAATTGTTAAACCGAATGCTTTCGCATCTTCTTCTGATTTACGGATTAATTCAAGACCAGCTGTAATGTTACCCCATTGGTCACTACCACCGATTTGCAGGCGGCAATTATGGTGTTGGTATAAGTTTAAGAAGTCGTATGATTGTAAAATCATGTAACTGAACTCAGTGAATGAAATACCAGTCTCTAAACGAGATGCTACTGTATCTTTTGCTAACATATAGTTTAAACCGAAGTTTTTACCGATATCGCGTAAGAATGAAATTACATCTAAGTTACCAAGCCAGTCATAGTTGTTAGCCATTGTTGCTGGGTTGTCCACGTTTTCGAACTCTAAGAAGTTTGAAAGTTGGTTTTTAATGCTTTCTGTGTAGTAAGCAACTGTATCTTTCGTATTTAATGTACGCTCTGCTTTTTTACCACTTGGGTCACCGATCATACCAGTACCTCCGCCAACTAGTGCGATTGGTTGATGACCAGCTAATTGGAAACGACGTAACATTAATACTGGTAACATATGACCAATGTGTAAGCTATCCGCTGTCGGGTCGAAACCACAGTATAATTTAACGCTTTCTTTTTCTAATAATTGCTCAAGTCCCTCAGCATCTGTTTGCTGATTAATTAGACCGCGAAATTCAAGATCTTGTAAAATACCCATATCCTACATACTCTCCTTTAAGTTCATTACTGGCGTGAAGGTTGAAAACATAAAAAAATCGCCCCTTTAAATAAGGGACGATTTTGATTATCGCGTTACCACCCTAGTTGCAGGCAAAAAAAAGCCTACCACCTTATTTACATAACGGCTTAGCACCGTCTTTTCCCTTTTGAATACAATTCAATCGAAAAAAGATGCTCTAGGGGCGTAATTCGCGATCATCTATGTGCTGATTTTCACCGGCCATCAGCTCTCTAAAACAGGGAAATGATCACTACTTCTCCCTTTCCACGCTCAATTATTCATATACTTTTCTTTATACCATCATTTATATAGGCATGTCAAATAGAGGTAGGTGTTCTCTCCTTGCCAATCCTTTACAACGTCGCAAAGAGTATCGTAATAAGAGAAAGAATTGGAACCCCAACTAATAACGATACGTGAAACACAACTGATAAATCATTCCCAATCGTCGCCTCCACAGGATCTTTCGCTGGAGAACCAAGAAAGCCAATGAATCGGTCGAAGCGACTTACCGTTTTTGGAAAATCCGGTATTTCTACATGGTCACTATCTAAATGTTGTTTTAATTTATATTCACTCTTAAAGGGATTTTCGCTCAATTTCATCCACCTCCAGCAATTGTTTCAATTTCTTTATCCCGTTATGAAGTCTCGACTTCACTGTTCCAATCGGAATGTTTAATATCTCTGCAATTTCTTTTTGCTGCATATCATGATAATAAAAAAGGATGAGGACAGCTCGCTGGTCTTCAGGAACTTTCAAAATTGCGTCCCTTACAGTAAGACGGTCTTCTTGTGAAAACTCTACCTCTTGAATTGGCACTAAAAATGGCAAAAGCGTACGCCACTTTTTTCTTCTATTTAATTTATTAATCATAAGACGATAACCAATTTGAAATAAATACGTTTTTATTTTTCCTTTCTCAAGTTCATACATATGTTTCTTACGCTCTAACGTCAAAAATGTATCTTGCACAAGGTCGATACTTAACTGTTCATCTCGGTTAAAGCGATACAAAAATGTATATAGCGCTGGTTTAATTAAAACATATAGTTTTTCCCCAGCCTCCTTATCCCCACTTTGGTACGCAAGCATGAGCTCCTCCTCAATCCCAATCTGCGCCATTTTTTTTGATCTCCTTTATTCCTTTTAACGTTAATGAAATACGGGAAATTAAATATGCACTTGCGACAATGACCCATGCTTGTGACTGATGCGTAAAAAATTGAACATATGGGTTTTGAATCGTAAATCCACTAAAAATGAAAATATTTAACGCCAGCACACATATACATGCATACACTGCAAGACAGACCGAAATTGTATCAAATACATTCCAACGAAAATATATTTTTGTTTTTGTAAAATCAATTTTATTTCCATTTTTTCGTACAATATACTTCTTATCCAACGGAATAATGATTGAAAAAATAACAATCATTATAATCCCAACTGTAATCATTGAAACTTTAAAGCCAATTGGCATCGGTAATAACAGACCACAAGAAAATACAACGATAATTCCAATTAAAGCAAAAGCAAGAAGTAATTTATTAGACATAAAAAAGCCTCCCTCATCTATTCTTTCATAAATGTATACAGACGAGGAAGGCACTTCGTTCAAATATTATTTTATTTTTTTAATAATCTTTGCAGGATTTCCGCCGACTACTACATTGTCCGGCACATCTTTCGTTACAACGGCGCCAGATGCGATCACCGCGTTGTCTCCAATTGTGACACCAGGATTAATAATCGCTCTTCCGCCAATCCATACGTTATCACCAATTGTAACTGGTTTTCCATATTCTGATCCGCTTATGCGCTCTACTGGATCAAGCGGATGTGTTGCTGTATAAATGTGAACACCTGGAGCTAACATACAGTTCACTCCGATTGTTACTGGACATACATCTAAAATTGTACAGTCAAAGTTCGCGTAAAAATTTTCGCCCACGTGAATGTTATAGCCGTAATCACACCTGAAAGAAGATTCAAGATGAATGTTATCTCCAGTCGTTCCGAATAGTTCTTTTACGATTTCGCTACGCTCTTTTAATTGTACTTCTGGTGTTTCATTTAATTTTCTCGTTAATATACGAGCCTGCTCCCTCTCTTGTACTAAAACTGGATCAGCCGGTATGTACATTTCCCCATGTATCATCTTTTCTTTTTCTGTTTTCATTTCTTTCTCCCCTTTAACTCGTATGTATAAGTTTTGCTTTTATTTTACATCAATAAATATTTTTTTCAATCATAACCTTTTATGCAAGCCAGTCCTTTTTTAATAGTACATAATGGTTTTCCAAAAATATTTTATCGTATTTAGGAAATGAGCGTTTCACTTGTTTCCCTAATTTAAATCCGATTTTCTCCATAGACCTGCATGAATTTATATTATTATCCCAAGCCTGCGCACGAACTTCATCCACTTCTAAAGTTAAAAAGATATAATTATATATTAAATTTCTTGCTTCTCGATTGACACCTGTACGCCAAAATTTACGTGCAATCCGCTGAGCCTCTGAACTTACAATTAACTTTTTATTTTCATTCATCGTTGGTATAGAGATCCAATATGTCCCTATCATTTCCTTTGATTGTTTCATTATAATTGACCATGCCATAATATCCTTCAAACCTTTATAAGTGTGTAACAGCTCTTTAATCTCATTACTATCTTTCGGGATTGTATTCCCCGTCCAATGATGCATATCAGGATCTTTCATTATCTCATACCACTCGATGTAATCTTTTTCAGGTTCTACAGAACGTAAATACACGTTGTCTCCTTCTAAAATTGGTATCTTCATCTACCTTATCTCCTTTATTATTTACAAAAAAAGGTCTGAACGTTATTTCGTTCAGACCTTCCTCTCTCAATCTTCCATCGTTGATAAGTCACCTGTTGGTAAGTTTAATTCCCACGCTTTTAGTACGCGGCGCATAATTTTACCACTTCTCGTTTTCGGTAATTTATCTCTAAATTCAATTTGTCTTGGCGCTGCATGAGCTGCTAGGCCTTTCTTTACAAATTGACGAATCTCTTCTTTTAATTCATCAGATGGTTCGTATCCTGCTCGAAGCGCGATAAATGCTTTAATGATTTCGCCGCGCACCGGATCAGGAATACCAATTACCCCAGCTTCTGCAACAGCCGCATGCTCGATTAATTTGCTTTCTACTTCAAACGGACCAACGCGCTCACCTGACGTCATAATTACATCATCAATACGCCCTTGGAACCAGAAGTACCCATCTTCGTCCATATATGCTGAGTCACCTGATACGTACCAATCTCCCGGCATAAAGTAAGATTCATACTTTTGCTGGTTATTCCAAATTCCACGCATCATCGCTGGCCAACCTTTACCAATTGCTAAGTTGCCCATTGTGTATGGAGGCACTTCATTTCCTTCATTATCAACAATCGCTGCTTTCACACCTGGAATTGGTTTACCCATTGAACCTGGACGGATTTCCATACAAGGATAGTTACAAATAACTTGTCCACCTGTTTCTGTCATCCACCACGTATCATGAATACGAAGTCCAAATGCGTTCATACCCCAGCGAATTACTTCTGGATTTAACGGTTCACCAACGCTTAATACGTGACGAACTTGCGATAAATCATATTTTTTAATTGCGTCTTGTCCAGCACCCATTAACATACGGAAAGCTGTTGGTGCGCTGTACCAAACTGTTACACCGTAATCTTGCAGCGCTTCATACCACGCTTCTGGACTAAAGCGGCCACCTAAAATAACATTTGATGCTCCGACTAACCACGGCGCGAAAATACCGTAAGCCGTTCCTGTTACCCAGCCTGGGTCAGCTGTGCACCAATATACATCGTCCTCTTTTAAATCTAATACCCACTTCGCCGTTTGATAGTGCTGCACCATTGCGTTTTGCGCATGTAGCACACCTTTTGGCTTCCCAGTAGAACCAGATGTGTAATGTAGAATTAAACCGTCTTCACGGCCTAGCCATTCGATATGTAATTCTTTTGAAGCTTGTTCAAATAAAGGATTGAACGCTACCGTTTTACCGCCTTCTTCTACATTATCTCCAACAAGGAAGACTGTTTTTAAAGCAGGTAAATCATTTAATGGTACTCGCTCTAACAATTCAGGTGTTGTAATTAACACTTTTGCTTCGCTATCTTCTAAACGATCGCGAACTGCGCCTTCCATAAATGCTTCAAATAGCGGACCAACGATTGCTCCCAATTTCACTGCACCTAAAAGTGCAAAATATAACTCTGGGGAACGCGGCATAAAAATAAAAACGCGATCGCCTTTTTCTACATCGCCATAATTTTTCAGGACGTTTCCTGCTTTATTAGAAAAATCCTTCATTTCCTTAAATGTATATTTCTCTTTTCGCGATCCATCTTGATAATAAAGGGCTACTTTATTCTTTCGATCGGATTTCGCATGCTTATCAATTACCTCATACGCCATATTTACTCGGCCTGTTTCATTCCAATTAAAATTTTTATTAACCTCTTCCCAGTTAAAATTCGCGTATGCCTCATCATAATTCGGCAAATTATTTTCTCCTTTAATGACAGGAAGCGTTTCTACTTTCATACTTTACATCCCCCTCCTATGTATTCTATTATCTATTATAATGATATTATTTAAAATTTTCAGTATATTTGTTGATTTTTAGACAAATTTTTAATGACAAAATTCGATTCACATCGCATATATTATAAAGTACGATATGAATAGATTCACAAACCCTCAAGGTGGTGAGCAATACATTGATCCATAAAAAAATATACAATGCCAGAAACTTAAAAACAGCGAAAGGCACTTTAATTATTGAAGGTCCTGTCTCTACACATAACTTAGAAATGTATGAATTTCATCCAGACTTAATTGCGTTTCGTCCTGCCGAGCAGCAATATAAAGCAATTGTCGAAATTTCTAAATTACCAGAAGCTCGTCTCATTATTGCTAGACATGACCGAACGATCGTTGGATATGTTACATACTTGTATCCTGATCCACTCGAACGATGGTCAGAAGGAAAAATGGAAAACTTAATTGAGCTCGGGGCGATTGAAGTAGTCCCAGCCTTCCGCGGGTGCGCTGTCGGCAAGAACTTATTAGAAGTTTCAATGATGGACGACCATATGGAAGATTACATTATATTGACGACTGAATATTATTGGCACTGGGATTTAAAACAAACAGGCTTAAATGTTTGGGAATATCGAAAAGTAATGGAAAAGATGATGAATGCTGGTGGCTTACAATGGATGGCTACAGATGATCCTGAAATTTGCTCGCATCCCGCTAACTGTTTAATGGTCCGCATCGGCAAACGGGTTGATACGGATTCTATTCAAGCATTTGATCGTCTACGTTTTCACAATCGTTTTATGTACTAAATAAAGGGGGCAACTGGAATGATTGTAGAAGAAATTATGAATCAAGATGTGGTGACACTACACCCAAACGATACAATCGAAACAGCAATCCGAACGATACGCACGAAAGGCATTCGGCACATTCCAATTGTCGATCAAAATAATCATGTGGTAGGCATTATTTCTGATCGGGATGTAAGAGATGCAAGTCCATCAATTCTTGATGAACAAGTTCCACTCGCTATGCTGAAACAACCGCTCGACCTTATTATGAAACAACCTGTTATGACTTGCCATCCTCTTGATTTCGTTGAGGAAATTGCTACCTTATTTTTTGAAAATAAAATAGGGTGCCTTCCTGTGACAAAGGCTGGAAAGTTAGTTGGAATCATTTCTGAATCCACTGTACTGCACACGTTAGTGAAATTAACAGGAGCACATCAACCAAGTTCACAAATTGAAATTCAAGTAAAAAATGAACCTGGTATTCTTGGAAAAGTCGTTGCTATTTTTAGTGATTTGCAAATAAATATCGTGAGCGTTCTCGTCTACCCAGCAAAAGATGAGAATGATAAAGTACTCGTTTTCCGCATTCAAACGATGAATCCTCTAAAAGTGATTGATGCACTTGAAGCAGAGGGCTACCGCGTATTATGGCCGAACATTATGGGGATGCAAGCATGAGTAGCGCGTTTATTTATTCGGATGATTTTCGGGGCTATTCGTTTAGCCCTGATCATCCTTTTAACCAACTTCGCGTCACACTTACGTATGACTTATTACAAAAGGGTGGTTTCATCTCTCCTTCCCAAATCATCTCACCAAGGATGGCTACAGATGAAGAGATCGCCTACGTTCATACAGAGGAGTACATAAATGCGGTAAAACGTGCTGGAGAAGGTAAGTTAGAAAAATCAATTGCGATGACATATGGACTCGGTACAGAAGATACACCGATGTTTCCAAATATGCACGAGGCAAGTGCATTACTTGTTGGCGGAACATTAACAGCTGTCGATGCTGTTCTTTCTGGGAAAGTAAAACACGCGCTTAATTTAGGCGGCGGCTTACATCACGGCTTCCGTGGTAAAGCATCTGGATTTTGTATTTATAACGATAGTTCCATCGCAATGAAATATATTCAGAAGAAATACGGTTTACGCGTCCTATATATTGATACAGATGCTCATCATGGTGATGGTGTACAATGGTCTTTTTACGACGACCCTAACGTATGCACCATTTCATTACATGAAACTGGGCGTTATTTATTCCCTGGAACTGGCGCTGTAAATGAACGTGGACAAGGTAATGGCTATAGTTATTCTTTTAACGTTCCACTTGATGCATTTACAGAAGACGAATCGTTCTTAGATTCCTATCGAACTGTCGTAAAAGAAGTTGCCGCATACTTTAAACCGGATATTATTTTAACGCAAAATGGCGCTGACGCACATTATTACGATCCACTTACACACCTTTGCGCAACGATGAATATTTACCGTGAAATACCGAAGCTCGCTCGCGAAATCGCTAACGAATATTGCGAAGGTCGCTGGATCGCTGTCGGCGGCGGTGGCTATGACCACTGGCGCGTCGTCCCAAGAGCTTGGGCACTTATTTGGCTCGAAATGAACAACATCCAAAACATCTCAGGTTATCTCCCTCCAGAATGGATTGACGCTTGGAAAGGACAAGCTGAAACAGAACTTCCCCTCACATGGGAAGATCCAGACAACATGTATAAACCTATCCCCCGTAAACCAGAAATTGAAGAAAAGAATGCATTAACTGTAGCGAAATCCCTTGAAATTATTCGGAATAATATGACAAAATCTTTGTACTAAACGAAAAGGAGGCTCGTTTTTTTAATGGCCTCCTTTTATTTATTGACGACTTTTGTCGGTAAGTCGATATATTTTTAGATTCGCTGATATATTCTAATAATCGCCGATATATTTTATTTAAGAATTAGCCAGTCCAATTTTTATAAGAAAAGGTAGTGATATTATGTGGAAACAACACATGATCAACACAAAACGTGGCACATTCGAACTCTTCACAAAAGGAAATGGCGAACCTCTTTGCATTACACATCACTATTCACAATTTAATGAAACTGGTGATTACTTTGCGGATGTTTTCACTTCTACATATCGTGTATTCCTCATTAATTTGCGAGACGCTGGTAATTCTGTAAAAGCCAACGTAGAAAACGAATTAAGTATGATTGAAACGATTCACGACTTAGAAGCAATTAAAGAAGCTTTGCAACTTCCAACATGGCATTTCGCTGGCCATTCAACTGGCGGTATGCTTGGACTTTTATACGCGATTACATATTCAAATTCCTTACAATCATTAGTCGTCGTTGGAGCCGCAGCAAGTAACTATACCGAAACACCATTTTGCATTTATAACCTAGAACATCCACAGTTTCATTATATGCAACAGCTCATCGAAAACTTGAAAAGCCCTCACCTTACAAGTGAAGAACGGAAAGAACTATCTACTGAGAGAACAAAATTATCATTGTATAAACCTGAAAACTACAACTCTTATTTTTGTAAACCAATCCAAAAAGCAATGTCCGCTAGCCGGATGAACGCTTTCGCTCATGAATACCCTTCATTCGATTTAAGGACATCACTACCCTTTATTCAAACAAAGACCCTTATTATATGCGGAAGATATGATGTGCAGTGCCCGATTCAGTATTCTATCGAGATGCATGATGGCATACGTAATTCTATTTTTGTAACATTTGAAGAGAGTAATCATTATCCTTTTTTAGAAGAAGCTACTCAATTTACTTCTACTGCTCAAACGTTTTATAAATCATTACGCCACCGTAACTCTAAACAATGACAAAAAGCTCACAGCCTCTACAAGACTATGAGCTTTTTCAAAAGAAATATTTAACACTAGTAACAACTAAAAGAAGAACAGAAAAAACCACTAGGCCTAAATCAATATATACTGCCTTTTTATCTCCTTCTTTTAAACTTATCATAAAACTAGAAATTATTTTAATTCCAAAAAAGACCATCATAAATAACCCACCGAAATGATCATTCGTATAATCGTCATCATAAAACATTTGTATTGCACCAATAATTAATAAAATAAGTATGATATTCGTTCCAATCCTTAAAGCCTTGTTTGATTTACTATCTTTTCATGTATCTCCCAAAATGTAGCACGCCCTCTCATACTCTCCTATGTTATATCTCTCTTTATATTTTAACATAAATTACCTATTTTTCCTTTTTGTTCGAATAACATAAAAAAACCTGCCAATTACTCGGCAGGTACATTACACATTAAAACGATAACCAGCTCCCCACACTGTTTCGATATACTGTGGGTGTGCAGGATCTCTTTCAATTTTCTCACGTAACTTTCTAATATGAACGACAACAGTGGCTAAATCACCAGCAGAATCTAATCCCCAAATACGTTCAAATAACTGTTCTTTATTTAATACTTGGTTTGGATGTGTTACAAAGAATGTTAATAAATCAAATTCCTTCGTTGTAAATGCGATTTCTTCATTGTTTATAAAAACTTTCCTCGCCCGTTGATCAATAGAGATTCCGTGAATATATAACGTATCACGTTGCTTACTTACATTTCCTGATAATCTTTCATAACGAGAAATATGTGCCTTTACTCTTGCAACTAATTCACTCGGGCTAAACGGTTTCGTTATATAATCATCCGCCCCTAAACCGAGTCCGCGAATTTTATCTATATCTTCCTTCTTTGCTGAAACAAGTAAAATCGGAATGTCTTTTATAGCACGTATTTGTTTACAAATTTCGAAACCATTCATCTTCGGAAGCATAATGTCTAAAATAATTAAATCATATTCTTCCTGCAAAGCCATTTGTAAACCTGTTTCTCCAGAGTGTTCTACATCAACTTGAAAATCACTAATTTCTAAATAATCTCGCTGTAATTCTGCAATGCTTACTTCGTCTTCTATTAGTAAAATTCTTTTCATTCTACTCACCACATTCCTGTACTTTTTTCAATGAGAAGAAAATACTTGTACCTTCCCCAAGCTTACTTTCCGCCCAAATTTCTCCGCCATGTTCTTCAACAATTTGCTTCGCTATCGCTAAGCCAAGTCCACTTCCACCTGTGCTAGAATTTCGCGATTGCTCTGCACGATAAAAACGTTCAAAAATATAAGGAAGTGTATCCGATTCGATACCTGATCCGTTGTCCATTACTTTCACAATCACTTTATTGTTATCACTCGATACTGTTACAGTAATTTTCTTTTCTTCTTTATCCATGTATTTCACACTATTATGAATTAAATTTGAGATCACTCTATTTATCTTTTCGCAATCAGCCGTTACATATAGTGGTGATGCATGTAATTGTAAGTTAACTTCTATATCTTCTTTACTTAAATCCATCTGCATCTCTTCTATTAATTCTTGCATAAACATATTTAATTCAACCGTTTCAAACCGAAATGGAACTCGATTCAAATCGAGCTTCGAAAATAAAAATAGTTCGTCAATGAGTGTATCCATATGCCTTGCTTTCGTATGGATAGTCGTTAAGTACTTATCCATTTTTTCTGGTGTATTTGCTACCCCGTCTTTTATGCCTTCTACATATCCGATAATAGATGTAATCGGTGTTTTTAAATCATGAGAGATGTTTGAAATGAGCTCTTTTCGATTTTCTTCATACTGCGTTTGTACCTCTATCGACTCTTTTAATTTCTTCCTCATTTCCTCAAATCCTTGATTCAATTGCCCTATCTCATCATGCGATGTAACTGGTATTTGAAAGTCTAAATTTCCTTCTTTAATTTTCTCAGTCGCATCTTTCAATACAAAGATTGGTTTTATCACACTTCTTGAGACAAGATAACTTAATAATCCAATAAGCAACACGGCTAACAGTAAAAGTGATACGAACAAAATCGGAAATAATTTTTGTGTAAGATCTACAAATGAACTTTGCTTTTTTAATACAAATATACTCCCCTCTTCTTCCTGAGGAAAATAAAAATCAAACTTTACATATCGATAAAATGTATCGCCTAGTTCCGTTGTACCACGACTATTAATATTTGCTGATTCAAATTTCGGAAGGGCTTCTTTTAAAGATACACTTTCAAATACTTTTGTAGCATAAGAAATGGTTTCTCCCTTTCTTACAACTATTTTCACCCCTTCTTTTTCAAGTGATGAAACGAACGGTTCATCTAATAGTTGAGATTGATGTTTCTTTGCTGCCGACTTCAACTCAATATACGCATTCTCTTCTTCTGGTGTAAGCGGCTTTTGAATGTAAGAACTTTTATAGAAATTTTTCACTGACTCCAAATCACCTGTTATCGAAAAAACGATTAAAAATCCCGCAACTAATATAAGCGTAATGGAAACGAGAATGACAGCGATATAAGAAAATAAAAACCTTGTTTTAATAGACATATGTTACATCCTCACTTTACCCCGCTATTTGCCGGGCAGTAAGATCCCCACCTCAAAATTCAGAGAAAGCAAAGAAGTTAAGTGGGGGATCAACTGCCCATAAAAGCCCGATTGGTTCAACTAATAATCAGTGGGGGATGAACAAAACCCCCACTGATTAAAGTTTCACTTTATCAAACCTTATTATTTACAAGCATAAAAATATATGTTCAAATACTCAAGCGATTTTATAGTAATTTTAGCGTCAGTTTATAAAAATTTAATGTTCTTATTTTACAGTTGAAATGAGGAGGTTAAAATTCCATGTTCAAAAAAACAGTAAGCATGATCTGTTGCGTAATTTTTTTGCAAGGCTGCTCGCAAGAACAAGAAATTAAAAAGGAGATGACAAACATGGAGACAGCACTACTAACAGCTACTGAGAAACAAGAAACGAATACGGTTATATCGTTACTCAAAAAAGGTGCTAACATAAATATAACAGACAATAAAGGACGTACCCCTCTTATGATTGCTACATACAAAAATGATGTAAAAACTGCAAAAGCGCTTATCGAAGCTGGTGCTGGCGTAAATATCCAAGATGATATAAAAAACAATCCTTTTCTATACGCCGGCGCTGAGGGTTACTTGGATATTTTAAAACTAACGATTGATGCCGGTGCAGATTCATCGCTGACAAACCGTTACGGCGGTACAGCTCTTATCCCAGCATCAGAACATGGCTATATTGATGTTATAAAAGAACTACTCACGCGAACAAATATCGATGTAAACCATGTAAATACCCTCGGATGGACAGCTTTAATGGAAGCTATCGTACTAAGTAACGGAAATGAAACACAACAACAAGTCATTCAACTTCTTATTGAACACGGTGCAGATGTAAATATTCCAGACAACGATGGTGTTACCCCGCTAGAGCATGCTCGTGCTCATAACTTTGACGAGATAGAGAAGATTTTGTTAGAAGGACATAAGTAAAAAGCTAATTTTTGCCTTCCTCCCCCACCCTATGCTACATTTAAGCCGTTACATCAATATGAATAGGTGGGAATAAACATGAACAAACCTAAAATTGGGATGATTGGACTTGGAAGTATCGCGCAAAAAGCCTATCTTCCAACACTTACAAAAGAAACAGATTGGAATTTTGTAGGGGCGTTTACACCTAACGCGGAGAAAAGGAAACAAGTTTGCCAGCAATACCGCATTCAAGACTTCCATTCTATTGAAACGTTAGCTTCGGAATGCGATGCAATCTTCGTTCATAGTTCAACTGCTACACATTATGAAATCGTTTCTGAACTTCTGAAAAAAGGAATCGACGTTTATGTTGATAAGCCGCTAGCAGCTACAGTAGACCAAGCTGAGAAACTAGTCGAGTTGAGCGAAAAGTATAACCGAAAGTTAATGGTCGGATTTAATCGCCGCTTCGTTCCTATGTATGTTGCTGCAAAAGAACAAGCTCATGATATTTCATGGATTCGAATTGAAAAACACCGTACAAATAAAGTCGGTCCATATACATACGACTTTACGATGTTAGATGATTACTTACATATTGTAGATACTGCTCGCTGGTTAGCTAACGATGAGCTTAACGTCGTTCACAATATGATGCAAATGAATGAAAAAAATGAACTTCTTTACGGCCATCATACATATACAACAACAAACGGCCTATTACTTTCAACAGCAATGCACCGCCATGCCGGTACAAATTTAGAACAAATTGAACTTGTTACGACAGGGAAAATCATTCGTGTAAAAAATATGAATACATTTGAAATTGAACAGGAAAACTCAGTTTCACAAAGCGGTTCCCCATCATGGGATACGACGTTAAAACAACGTGGTTTTGAAGATGCTGTTCATCATTTTATTGAATGTGTACACGGAGATACAAAGCCTGTTGTAGATGGATTAGAAGGATTAAAAACGCAGCAACTGTTACAATCTCTACTGGACGATCTAAACAAAAATTAAAACGGATACATTTTTCAGAATTTACTTTCATTCCCATTTTCCCTTTATTTCTCTCGTAAATTTCTATAGAATATGTTGATAGGAATTATAAATTTCATAATGAATCGTGGAAAGGATGGGATTAACACATGTGGAACGAGTTTAAAAAGTTCGCTTTCAAGGGGAATGTAATCGATTTAGCTGTCGGGGTTGTAATCGGTGCTGCATTCGGTAAAATCGTTAGTTCTTTAGTAAAAGATATTATTACACCATTACTTGGTATGGTATTAGGTGGCGTTGACTTTACAGATTTAAAAATCACATTCGGTAAATCATCTATTATGTATGGTAACTTTATCCAAACTATTTTTGATTTCTTAATTATTGCAGCGGCTATCTTTATGTTCGTTAAAGTATTCAACAAACTAACATCTAAAAGAGAAGAAGAAAAAGAAGAGAAACTTCCAGAACCAACAAAAGAAGAAGAACTTCTTGGCGAAATTCGCGACTTATTAAAACAACAAAACTCTTCTAAAGATAGAGCATAATTGAACGGATAAAAAGGCATGTCCCCTAGGGACATGCCTTTTTTATATGCTATAACGTTTCCGAATTCATATGAATAAATAAAATAATACCTGCAACCATAAGTACCATAATACTACCTGCAAATAGTGTAATGCCCATAAACATTAAACTTGTGCTCATATCCACTGATACACTTTCAATAAAAATAGAAATTACATACGTGATAAGGGCAATTCCTGCAAGAATACTTCCTGGAACAAATCGCTTTAAGCCATTTTGTTTTAACGTCATATATGCAAAAATAGCAGTCATACAAAGCGTAATTATCCAAAGAACGATCATCTTTTCTCCCCCCTCACAAACCTTTTCTTTCTATTATACATGACATTGCCCTATAATAGTTGAATTTGCACTTATGTGACATATAACAAGGAGTCCTCCCTACTGTAGCGAAAGCATTACAACATACACTTACACAATAAGGAGGCTTTCATTTGAAATACACTACCATATGCAATTTGGAACTAACCGAACGATTTAATTACGTTACGATTGACCTAGAAAAACAATTTTTTTATATCGAAGTTATAAATTTACAAAGCAATACAGCTGTACTAAAAATATCAATTAACTTGGAAAAAGACGAAACGATAGTAGCAGGAAATATAATTCAATACGATACTTCTCACATAGATGCATTATTACAAGGATTGAAATGTGTTGCTCAAACATGTATTGATCACAATTTAAGAAACCAAAGGGAACTGTTCGCATTTTCAGAAGAAAATTAACCCGATAGAACTGGTTATTTTTTCTATAAATTGATATGATTACTATATACAAATATTCTTTATACGGGAGTGTTCATAATGATTTGGATTTCACTAATCGTATTAGCCTATTTCATCATTCTCGTCCCAATACAGTATAACTATATGAAGATGCTCAAGGAAAAACAGAAGAGAATGAATGCCTCACAAAACGAACTATATGACAACATGTCTTATGAAGAATCCCAAATACACTATCATTATCAAAGTAACGTATTTACAATACCTGCTTCGCTTGTCGCAAGTATTATTTATAGAGTGAAACATGCAGCATAATATGTACGCTGTAAAATTATTGTTTGAATCTGTTCATTCTGGTGAGCCTGATCCTACGAAAATTGATGAGCATTATGAAGAGAATCCCGATACACTTTTTGAAGAAAGTATTATTCTTGTTAAGGCAAACAGTATAGAGGAAGCTCATGAATTAGGTGAAAAGATAGCTATACACTCTGAAGAATCGTACGATAATATGTACGGTGAGCAAGTAACGTGGACGTTTCGAAAAATATTGCATGTGTTTGAATTAGACGATACACCATTTGAAACGGGAAAAGAATTGTACGCAAGATTTTTACACGTTAAGAAAAATAACAAGGTAGATACCGTAGTAAAAGCATACTATCCTGAATACGAATAAAAGCTCACAGCAAATGCTGTGAGCTTTTTTATACTTACTTCGTTGAATCTCTAAATTGGATACGGTGAGGTAAGATTACAGTGTGATCTTCCACTTTTTCTTTGTTCATATACTTTGTTAATAGACGCATTGCTACTGCACCGATATCATACATCGGTTGTACAACTGTTGAAAGTTGTGGACGAACCATTAATGCAAGACGTGTATTATCGAAACCAAGTACTTCTACATCAGTTGGTACGTTTAATCCAGCGTCTTGTGCTGCATGGATTACACCTAGTGCCATTTCATCAGAAGATACGAAGATCGCTGTTGGCTTTTCATCAAGGCCCCAAAGCTTTTCGAATGCCTCGATACCTGAATCATATGTGTAATCTCCATCGATTACAAGATTTTCATCATATGAAATACTTACTTCTTCTAAAGCTTTTTGATAACCTTGTAACTTCTTTGCGCTTCCTGCTTTATCAATGAAAGGACCAGAGACGAAACCGATACGCGTATGTCCTTGCTCAATAAAGTGCTTCATCGCATCGTAAGCTGCTTGTGTATAATCAATGTTTACTGATGGCGTTTCATTTTGCTCATCAAATGACGCTGCTAATACAATTGGTACCGGAGACTTTTTAAATTCTTCAATGTGAATGTCTGTAATATCTTCACCCATGAAAACAATTCCGTCCACTTGTTTTCCAAGCATCGTATTTAATAAATGGAACTCTTTCTCTTTGTTTTGGTCAGAGTTACTTAAAATGATGTTATATTTGTACATTGTTGCGATATCTTCAATTCCACGAGCAAGTTCTGCATAAAACGTATTTGAGATATCAGGAATAATAACACCTACTGTAGTTGTCTTCTTACTTGCTAGTCCACGTGCTACCGCATTTGGGCGGTATCCTAAACGATCGATTGCTTCTAATACTTTCTTTCTTGTTGTAGGCTTTACATTTGGGTTACCGTTCACAACACGAGATACGGTAGCCATTGAAACGTTCGCTTCGCGCGCTACATCATATATTGTTACGTTCATCTCATCGCACACTCCTTCTATTTTTGTTATCTATTTTTATGTATCGGTTACTTGAATGAAAAAAAGACATCAACTCTATTTGCAGATGCCACCAATCGTCCCGAGTTCTTCCTTTTACTAATGATACGATAAAAACGCAGGCTCATACAATATTTTCCCGCAAAAGTTTCGAAAAAATTCGCTTCTTTTCTCGTATTTTCGTATTTTTTATGAAAAAAAGGGCATTTTTTGTAAAAAAATAGATATTCCATGAGTAGAAACTGTATATTAAGCCGTACGTTAGTAAATGAAATTTATATCAGCGATTTTGTAAATATATCGACTTACCAACAAAAATCGACAATGAAAGTCGCTATACAATAAGAGGCAGCAGTTCCAAATACTTTTAATTCGTTCATCAATTCATCGAAATGCGGAATATTTATTCGTTGTGCCTGGATCTGGGCTGGCAATAGAGGGTCACATCGTCCTGTAGAATACGTTATATCGACAACAACGGGTAAATGTGTTTCTTTCTTTAAAATCGGCACAGCGGTAACATGGAGCGTATTACGCATCGATCTTTCATTACTTCAGAAACTAATTGTACATCACTACCTATTTATTGGTAGTTTACATATATTAGTATTTAAATTTCAATCCCTCTAATTCCAAAAATTTTTCAAACTTATTTACTATATCTTCTTTCGTAGTTGGAACTTCTTGAGGCATATAATTAACAAAACTCACCATATCTTCTGGGTAGTGATGCTTTCCATAAAACTCTGCAATTTCATTTAATAATTCATTATCTTCTTTACATCTTTCTTTTATTTCAGATAAACAAACAAATCTTAGTTTTCTTTTCTCCTCTATTAATATTGTGCTTTCTTCATCTAATTGAGGAAAATAATTAGTTTTTATTTCTAACATCACCTTACTTAAATCTTCATTAGAGACTCCCCATGTAAGTTCACTAACAAACCCGCTTTCATCACCAATTCCCATCAATTCTACCGCATAATCAGAAATAACGTCTTTACTAAAATAATTTCCTTGGATGCCTACAAAAATAGTTTTCCAATCATACTTAATATGTTTATTTTTTAAATCTTTTAAGTTCATATGATTTCCCTCTTACTTTTTGGAATTTGATTTGTCTTACCCGTCATAACACCATTTTCAATAAAAAAAAGACAGTGTAAACACTGTCTTTTTTTTACAAGAAGGAAACAAACGGTTTATCGCTGTTTTTCTCTTTTATAATAATTGCCTCGATTTTACTCTCGGACTTTATCTGTAATTGTACTTTCGCATCCTTAGGTAATTTTTCTAACATACTTTGAGCAGCCATTTGAGTAAGAGCCATTAATTCTGTTTTACCATTGTATTTAATAACAATATTCATATTCAATGCATCCATTTGATTTTTCTTATAAGACACTTTAGCATTTACTGGAATAAAATCTCCAGGAGAAAACTCTTTCATTGTCTTAGCAAATTCAGTTATTTTTGTATTATCTTCTCCATGTGCTTGTTTAAATTCATCAGAAGGATATGAATACGCTTGTTCATCGATCGTACTCCAATTTCCAAGGTTCGTGTCATTCTTTTGAACGGTAGTACTGGCAATATACGTACCATTTTTTAAAGAACTTGTACTTTCTTGCTTAAAGATAGCAAACGTAATTGGAGATTTGTTGTACTTGTCATTTTTATTAATAGCTTCAATAAGTTGTTTGGCAACTTCAGTACCCTTAGACATAGCTTCTTCATTCGATACACTTGAAGACATAGCTAAACCAATCATAACACCAGATAAACTTAGTTCGTTTGAATTCTGCTTCCCGAAATAGTCTTGTTCTATAATATTTGTCAGAACTGGTGCTTCTACTTTTGCGACTAGTTCATCAACTAACTTCTCAGGAATATACTGATTTAATTGAAGCACATGGTTTTCTGTATCAAATTGCTCTTTTGCAATATTCATTAAACCATTTTCATACTCTGCTAAATCTAATTTAGAATTTGTTTTTACATTAGCTGTATTTATAACCTTTTGTTCTTTTAAAGGAATTACAGTTCTATAATAATCTTTAGAAACAGCAGTTCTCGGAATCATGCTTTTTTCTTTCGTATCCTTCTGTATAACTTCATCCTTCTTACTAATCGTATCATTACTACAAGCTCCCAGTAATAAACTTACGACCGCGAAGGATAATGCCATTTTCTTCATTACTTAAAACCTACTTTCAACAATCTAATTATTTAATTTGAACTATTAACAGTGTACCATTAAATATATTTCAACAAAAACAAAAAAAAGAAGCAAGCACCTTTAGCTTGCTTCTTTTTACTTAATATTCTCTTCTAAAGCAGCTTTTTTAATGTTCCAATGAGACGTATTCCATACTACCATCCCATCTTTTATGTATAACACTTGCGGAGATTCATGTTTCATGTTGTACTGCTCTGCAACACGATTCGAAACATCTCTCGCATCTTGTACGTATAAGTAATACGCTGGTACCGCTCTTTCTTCACTACAATAGGCTTGAAATTCTGTATAGGCACCATGACTAATCGGGCATGTCGTACTATGTTTAAAAAGAACATAAGGCTCATTTTTTTCTACTAATACTTCAAGCTCTTCAATTGTTTCAACTTTTGTCATATTCATCACGATTCACCTCTCATACGAAGTCTAGAGCGCTTCTCTTTCTTTTCAGCTTTTTTCTCAAGTCTTTCTAATTTACGCTCTTCTTTTTCAACCTTTTTCTCTTGTCTTGTCGCACGATAATGATTGTATACTTCAATTGCTGCGCTACTCCACTGTACAACTTGCGCTACTTTATCTGCATTATTTTCAATTTCGTCCGTAACAGACTCTGATACATTACGAAGTTTCGTATTTAAAGAATGGATTGTCGTTCCAATTCCATCTACACCCGATACCACTTTATTTAATGATTGTGATTTCTGTTGAATGTCATCAGCTAACGCATTTGTTTTATGTAATAATTGCTCCGTCTCTACGCTAATCCCTTGCATTTGCTTTTCTAAACCTTCTAACGTGCTTGCAACGTTTTCTAACGTCTTCTGAACCGATAACAACGTTCTGCATACATACACTACTAATACAGCGAAAGCAACCGCGATAATAGCTGCACTTACATATAAAAGAACTTGCATTTCATCACTTCCTTTATCTTTTTCATACTTTCTCCTATTATACAATCATTTTCCGTTTCGTTCTAATCCCTATCTTTTCATTAGAATTTTCATACTTATTCGTTAACTTTAACATAAATGATTCAACAAATTCCACTAAGTAGGTTACAATAGGAGAGGATACATAATTAGTAGGGAGGCTTTACATATGAAAGATCCACGCATTGAAAAGTTAGCATACAATTTAATTAACTATTCTATTCGCTTACAAAAAGGCGAGAAAGTATTAATTGAAAACTTTGGCTTACAAAAAGAACTTGTAACTGCACTTGTAAAAGAAGCTTATGCAGCTGGTGGTTTCCCATTCGTTTCTTTAAAAGATCATCAAGTAGATCGCTCTTTATTAATGGGTGCTACTGAAGAACACTTCGAACAAATCGCTGCATATGAAGCAAGCGTAATGAAAGATATGGACGCTTATATCGGTCTTCGCTCTGGCGATAACATTAACGAACAAGCTGACGTACCAAGTGAAAGAATGCAAATTCACGGTCAAACAGTTGGTAAGAAAGTTCATAGAGACATCCGCGTTCCGAAAACGCGCTGGGTTGTTCTTCGCTACCCAAATGCTTCTATGGCGCAGCTTGCTAAAATGAGCACAGAAGCTTTCGAAGACTTCTACTTCGAAGTTTGTAACTTAGACTACGGTAAAATGGATAAGGCGATGGATAGCCTTGTTACATTAATGAATAAAACAGATAAAGTTCGCCTAACTGGTCCTGGGACTGACTTAACATTCTCTATTAAAGACATTCCAGCTATTAAATGCTCAGGTCATTTAAACATTCCAGACGGTGAAGTATACTCTGCACCAGTTCGTGATTCTGTTAACGGTACAGTTTCTTACAATACACCATCTCCTTACAACGGTTATACATTTGAAAATGTACAACTTAAGTTCGAGAATGGCCAAATCGTTGAAGCAACTGCAAACGATACAGAGCGCATTAACAAAATCTTCGATACAGATGAAGGCGCACGCTACGTTGGTGAGTTCGCAATCGGCGTAAACCCATACATCTTACATCCAATGGGAGACATCCTATTCGATGAAAAAATCGATGGCAGCTTCCACTTCACTCCTGGACAAGCTTACGATGATGCATGGAACGGCAACAACTCGAACATCCACTGGGATTTAGTATGCATCCAACGTCCTGAATACGGCGGCGGCGGAATTTACTTCGACGACGTACTAATCCGTAAAGACGGACGCTTCGTTGTACCTGAATTAGAAGCTTTAAACCCAGAGAACTTAAAATAATAATAAAAACGCTCGGATACACTCCGAGCGTTTTTCATTTCTTCCCTACCATTTCTATTTTCACATGTGGATTCTCTTTCTCAATAAGCGCCAAGAATTCATTCATATCTTGCGGCATCGCAATCATATGTACTTTATATGCATTCGTCGTAATTTCAAGGGATTTCCCAACTTGACGAATGATTCTTATCTCTTTCAATACAATATCGTCATTTAAAATGCCGTACTTTAATACACCATTTTCTACTTTATGCTTTTTAATAAATACTTCCCAAACGAGCGGGACATTTACAATGAAACATAATCCCATTCCAATTAACGCTGACATCCACTGATCTTTATTTGCGACAATCATGACAAGTGGATATACAAACATAAAAGCTAACGTGAGACAAACGAAAATTACTACCGACTTACTTCTTTGAATTGGAATGTTCATACACGCACCTCCCAACCTAAATTATACCACTTTTTCCATTTTAGTTCATAAAAAAAGGCCATTTCTACATGACCTTCTTAAACAATATATCTATAAAATTTCTTATCCACTTGCAACACTGGAAAACTTTTTGGCAACTCGTCTATACTCACACTTTGGAAATTATTCTTTTCATAAAAGCGATGCGCTGCTAAAAACTTTACTGTCGTTCCTAAGTAAATATCTTTCAGTTTTTTATTCTCAGCCCACGAAATTGCTGTTTGGAGCAACTTATGTGATACGCCCCACTCTTTTCCACGAAATTCTTTTTTTACAAACATTTTTCTTAACGCTACTTGCTGATTCTCAATATCTAATAAAGCTACTGTTCCGACTACTTTATCGTCATAAGTTGCTACCCAAAAGTTTCCATGATTCCTTTGATAGAACGTTTCTATTTCAAGTAAGTCGGGCTGCTCTTCTTTCGTAATGGGGACATTGTACTCTTTTTGCTGAATATGAACGATAAGATTTACTACTTCCTCTTGAAATTTACTTTCATACGGAACAATATGAATCTTCTCGTTCATCGAATCTCCTTCCATTCTGAAGCTAGTAAACTATATACAGCGATATCATGGAAATGATCGTATAGCCACTCATCATCTCTTAAAATACCATCTAGCTTAAATCCTAAACGCTCTGGAATAGCGCGGCTTTTCACATTTTCAACACCGCATCTAATTTCCATTTTATTCAACTTTAAATTCTCAAATGCATAGTGAAGTACAGCCTTCACACTACGCGTCATAATGCCTTTCCCGCCAGCATCTTCTGCAAGATAGTATCCGAGACTTGCCGCTTTCTTCCCCCAACTTACCGGATGAATGCCTACCATCCCCACGAGCTTACCTTTATAACGTATGCCACTTTCAAAACCGTCTCCCTCTGCAAACTTCTTTAACCACATTGGACAAATTTCATCATACGCACCAGCAGATTTTACCCCATCCACCCAAGGAAGCCATCTTCGTAAATGATTACGGTTTTGGTCTATTAATTGATATAGTTCCTCTTTATGGTGCTTCTCTAATAACTGTAATTCGATTTCATCGTCTACTCGAAGTGTGAACATGTTTTTTAGCTCCCTTTTAGTTTTCTTATTATTCTAACACTTATAGATGTAAATTGTTAAATATTCACACTTTCTTTCGATTTTATTTGTATAAAACCTGAAGAATACACTACTCCCGTAACAACTAATATCATTCCTAGAAATTGTGCCGGTGTTATATTTACTCCTTCAATAAAAGAAATAATCATTGTAACAACAGGTACTAAATTAAAAAATAAAGATGTTCTGGCTGCTCCAAGTTGAGCGATTCCATTATTCCACCATAAGTAACCGAGTACGCTCATTCCAATTGCCATAAAAAGAATCGCTCCCCAAGCTAACAAAGGAATTTCCAAAACTGGTACTATATTTTTTTGAGTGGAAGATATGATAATAAAGGCAATGGCACCAATAGTCATTGTGTATGACGTCGTTTGTATTGGGCTACTAGTTTTAATAAACTTTCTGCCTAATACACCGTATAACGCCCAGCAAATATTCCCTAATAAAATATAAAAATCTCCTTTTGAAAATGATAAGGTTTGCAGTATCGTAAACGAACCTTGGGTCAGTACAAAAACAACACCAAGTAATGCAAGTAACATCCCAATACCTTGGCGTTTTATAATTTTTTCTCGTAAAATAAAACTTGCTAACAGCGTCGTAACGAGCGGATTCGTCGCCATAATCAGTGCACCATTCATAGCTTCTGTATGTTTCATACCTAAAAAGAAAAAGAAGTTAAAACCGAATACACCAACAATACCTAACAAAAAGTAATAAGCCTTATTCTCCCTCCATACCTCTACCTCAAAATCTTTTCGTATTTTTAACAAACATAACATCACAAATGCAGCAATTCCAAAGCGCCATGCTGCTATATGAATTGCTTCGAAATACTGCACAGCATATTTCGAAGCATTAAATGTCCCACCAGTGAAAATCGCAAATCCAAGTAGCTGAGCGTATACTTTATTTTTCATTGTCAGCCTCCGAATTTTCCCCTTCTAGAAAACCGTAATAAATTTCTAGCTTCTCCTCCGTTAGCTGAACAACTTTTTGCAATTGTTCCTGCTGTTCTTTTAATCGCTCCAAGTGAGTTGTTAAAATTGATATTCTCTTTTTTACTTTCGCTGGTACTTCCTCTTTTCTCTGCCTAATTTCCTCTATAATACATCCATCACTTGCAAACTCAGCCATCTCTTCTAATGACATTCCAGTTTGTTTTAAAGAATATAAAAATTTTAATAGGCGTACATCACCTTCTGTATATTGGCGAATCCCGCTATTTCGCGTTGGTGGTGGTAATAATCCTAATTTCTCATAGTAACGCAAAGTATGAATGCCCATCCCAGTTAACTCTGCTACTTCACCAATTTTATACATGTTCTCTCCCCCTTGTTTTTACATTTTCATCTTACAACCTAGAGTTAGCTCTAGGTCAATACACAAATAAAAAATAACTATATATGATTGATATCTAGATATCAATCATATATAGTTAAAGCATGGAAAAAAATGATAATTTTATAATTCAATTACGTAAAGGTGTTTTTGATCTCGCTATATTGTCTTTAATACGTAAACAACCTATGTACGGATACGAAATTACAAGTGCATTACAAGATATCCCTGTGTTTCATATCCCAAACGGTTCGATTTACCCTATATTAAATCGAATTACGAAAAACAATTGGGCTATTTCCTATTGGGAAGAGTCTGGTGATGGCCCAAAAAGAAAATACTATCGCATTACAGACGAAGGGAGAGAAATTTTACATAATCGCTTAGATGATTATGATGCAGTGTATCAAGCTCTAATGTTACTAGCTAAAGGAGAGGATAAAAAATGAACAAGGATCAATTCTTTGCAAATGAACTCATCACTTCTTTCTTACAGGATTTCCACAAAGGTTTAATGAACTTACCTACATCAGCACGAGAACAACATGTACTAGAAATCAAATCTGATTTATACGAAAATGCATTACGTAAAGAAAATGATGAGATACCATCAGCACTCATCCCTCAACACGTTATTGAAGAATTTCTTCCTCCAAAAGAATTAGCAAAGGAAATTGCAGTAGAATATACAGATGTTATTCAAGATGCACAGCAATCTACAAATACATTTATTAAATATTATTCCGGCCTATCTATCGGTCCACTCGGCGCTTTATCAGTGCCTATTGTACTCGGTTTTATAAATTTTTCTGCTAATTTACCATTTTTACTATCCTTTATTGCAAGCAATATTTGGTTTATCTTTAGAGAAAACCATTGGAATATAGATTTATTAAAATACTTTAAAACAATTATTTTCATCAGTTCAAGACTGCTAATTGCTCTCCCATTCAGCTTTTTCGCAATTCGAATTATGATAACAAAACAATTCGATATGTTTTCATTCTATTATTTAATTGGATATGTACTTTTCAGTTCACTATATATCGTCTTATTAAAACAACTATACAAAAAGAATGAACAATACCAACATATCAATGCTTTTTAAAATATATCGAGCACAACAAAAAAGACGCATAGCCACCGCTATGCGTCTTTTTTATTACTTCTCTGCAACTTGAACTTCTTTTACGTAAGCTGCTTCGAATTTTTGGATGTCTCCTGCGCCCATGAAAATTAGAACGCCGTTTTTATGTTTCTTTAATACATCCGTTGTTGTATCTGTAATTAGTTCTGCACCGTCAATACGCTTTTGCAGATCTTCGATTGTTAATTCACCTTTGTTTTCGCGTGCTGATCCGAAAATATCACATAAGTATACTTGGTCAGCTTTGCTTAGACTTTCAGCGAACTCATCTAAGAATTTTTCTGTACGTGAGAATGTATGTGGCTGGAATACAGCGACAACTTCACGCTCTGGATGTTTTTGACGAGCTGCTTCAATCGTTGCATTAATTTCTGTCGGATGGTGTGCGTAGTCATCGATAATAACTTGCTCTCCCATTGGCTTTTCATTAAAGCGACGTTTTACGCCTTCAAAAGTTGTTAGCTGATGCTTAACTGCTTCTACATCAACGTTTTCATAATGGCAAAGCGCGATTACCGCTAATGCATTTAATACGCTGTGATTGCCGTATCCTGTAATTTTGAACGTGTCATAGTACGTATTACGAACGAATACATCGAAAATAGTACCATCTGTTCTCTTTTGAATGTTACGTGCTTGGAAATCATTATCTTCTCCAAATCCATAGAAAATAACAGGTACTTTCGCTTGAATTTTTTGAAGTTCTTCATCATCTCCACATGCAATAATGCCTTTTTTCACTTGCAATGCCATCTCTTGGAATGCATTGAATACATCATTGATATCTGAGAAATAATCTGGATGATCAAAATCAATATTTGTCATAATCGCATAGTCTGGATTGTAAGACAAGAAATGACGACGATACTCACAAGCTTCAAATACAAAATACTTACTATTTTCTACCCCATGCCCTGTTCCATCTCCAATAAGGTAAGATGTAGGGTGTGCACCTTGCATTACATGGGCTAACAAACCAGTTGTTGATGTTTTTCCATGTGCACCAGTTACAGCAACACTTGTGTATTGGTTCATAAGATCACCTAAGAAGTGATGGTAACGATGTACTGGGATGTTTAATTCTTTTGCTGCTACGATTTCTTCATGCGTATCAGGAAATGCATTTCCTGCAATAATCACTTGTCCTTCTTTTACATTATTTTTATCAAAAGGAAGGATCGAGATATTACGCTTTTCCAACGCTGTTTGTGTAAAGAAACGCTTTTCATAATCAGACCCTTGAACAGTATGCTTCATGTCATGAAGAATTTGTGCTAATGAACTCATTCCTGTTCCTTTAATTCCTACAAAATGGTAAACTGTCATCTTAAAGAACCTCCAACATTTCGAACTAATACAACGGCCTATCTATAAGACAGTATATGAATCTTTTCTTATTTTGGTAATCATCATACATTTTTGATGTAGTGAAGTTATTCTTTCCCTTCACTTATCAGGATAAACTCGTACGTACTTCTTTTTTATGTCCATAACAAGTCCATTATAGCAAAAAAGAAGCCGCTATACTATGATAACAGAAAAACTGATAGGGTCAATCACCTATCAGTTTTTCTCTCTTTTACATATCTTCTCTTTTTTCTAATTGAACACGCTCTAGACGTGGGTTTGGACGATATTTACGACCAGCTTTCGCTTCTGGTTTTCCATTTAATTCTACGTTATCACCAGTAAAGCCAATATTCATTTTTAATAAGCTACTTCCTACTCCGTATATATCAACAGGTACGTTTTGAGCTTCAAATTCACGAATACGCTTCTCATCAAATCCACCAGTTACAACGATGTCTACATGCTGGAATCCTTCTTCATCAAGTGCTTTACGAAGTGCGAATACAAGCGATGGGTTTACACCACGTGGATCGAATGTTCCAAGTACCTCTGGGTGGCGAATGAAGTATTGATCAATCATCGTGCGCGACGTATCTACACGTACGCCTTTTAATGTTGATCCAAATTCACGCGCTACGCGAAGTGCATCTGTAATGACATCATTATTGTAATCAATCAATACAACTAATTCATCTTCTGGGAATTTCTTATGATATGCTTTTGCCGCTTCCACAACATCACCATTAAACATTTGAATTAATGCGTGAGGCATTGTCCCCATACCACTTCTGCCCCACCATTCATTCATCGCGTGCGTCGCTTGTGCGCTCATACCTCCGATGTATGCTGCATAACCGTCACCAGCTTGCTGTGTATAATGATCGTCACGATCTCCCATGAAAATAACTGGTTTTTCTTTATCTACACTACGTGCAGCTTGGACAACGTTATATACATTTGTCGCAACTGATGTACGACGAGCTAAAATCCCATCAATGACACCTTCTAAAAATCCGAAATTTTCATAAGGACCATGAATTGTTAACACTGTTTCAAACGGACTAATATTATCGCCATCTTTTAAAGAGTTAATTTCAAGTTCCTCAGGATTTTTGGCGAATGTTTGTAGCAATGCAATCACTTCATCTGTTCCGCAAAGAACTGCATTTTCCTTTTGGAAAAATTGCATCGTCACAACACTTTTCGGGCAAAATTCTTCAATGATTTCTCTAGTCTTTAAAAAGTAAACGGCAGAGAACCAACCTTCTCCAACACGTTCGTCAAATTTAAATGTTCTATTTGTTAGTCTATTTATTTCACCTTTTAATTTTAATTCAATTTCTTTCATGTCGCTTTACTCCCTACTTTACTATCCAACATTTTCTCTTAGTATACAGCAAAACCGTTTCCTATACATTTGTTTCCTGCATAGCAGCGAATTCATCCTCAGAAATAAGGACATCTCTCGGTTTCGTTCCTCTTCCTTCAGAAATAATTCCTTGCGATTCCATCTCTTCAATGAGACGTGCCGCGCGATTATAGCCGATGCGGAATTTTCGCTGTACAGAAGATGTGGACGCTCCCCCTTGTTCTACAACAAATTGACATGCATCAAAGAACAATTCGTCTTCCGACTCAGCTTGTTCTGTTTTCGCTAATAAATCCTCTTGTTTAAATAAGTAGTTCGGCTTCATTTGCTTTCTCACATGATCAACTGTTTTCTCAATCTCATCATCCGATACATATACACCTTGTACACGAACTGGTTTAGACGTACCGTTTCCTAGAAATAGCATATCACCACGGCCAAGTAATTTCTCCGCGCCCCCAATATCAATAATCGTACGCGAATCAACTTGAGATGATACAGTAAACGCAATACGCGTTGGAATGTTTGACTTAATTAAACCTGTAATAACATCTACAGATGGACGCTGCGTCGCTACTAATAAATGAATACCACACGCACGTGCTTTTTGCGCAATACGACAAATTGCTTCCTCAACATCACCAGGTGCTACCATCATTAAATCGGCTAACTCGTCAATGACAATAACGATATAAGGTAATGTCTCTCCCGGAATTTCTCGCCCACTTACAATCGTATTGTAACGAGTTAAATCACGAGCACCAGCGTGCGCAAACAATTCATAACGGCGTTCCATCTCTTCGACTGCCCACTTTAAAGCCGCTGTTGCTGCTTTTACATCTGTAATAACAGGCGCTACAAGATGTGGAACAGAATTGTATGGTGCAAGCTCAACCATCTTCGGATCGATTAACATTAACTTCACTTCATGCGGTTTCGCTTTATATAAAATGCTCGTTAAAATTGCGTTAATGCACACACTTTTCCCAGAACCTGTTGCACCCGCAATAAGTCCGTGTGGCATTTTCCGAATATCAGTTACAATTGGATCGCCTGAAATATCAAGACCGAGCGCAACTGTAAGCGGTGATTCGCTCTTTGTAAACACAGGACTTCTTAAAATTTCACGAAGAAACACTGGCTTACTTTCTTTATTTGGAACTTCAATTCCAATCGCACTCTTCCCTGGAATTGGCGCTTCAATACGAATATCTTTCGCAGCTAAACTTAACTTAATATCATCACTTAAATTTGTAATTTTATTTACTTTCACACCTGGGTCTGGCTGTACTTCAAAACGAGTTACTGCTGGACCTTGTGATACGTTAATAACATGTGCACCAACATGGAAATTATTAAACGTTGTATCTAATAATTCTTTCTGTTCATCCAACCATTCCGTATTATCTAACGCTGCTTGCTGTGGAATTGACAATAATGTTAATGGCGGAATTGTATATGTCGGTGGTGTTTGCAATACATTTCGCATATCGTTCTCTCTTTGATTGACAACATATGCTTTCTCTTGTACTTCCGTACTTGAAATTGGCTTTTGTACTTGCTCTA
>NZ_JBTIWT010000015.1:0-144400 GCF_054353775.1 Bacillus sp. 5w2
ATATCATAGTATATTATTTTCGTCAACAAGTTTTTTAAGATAATTTGTATCTCTCATTTGCTGACTCTGCCTATTATATAGAGTTTTCTATCGCTATGCAAGTATTATTATAAAAAAATAAAGAGGGGAGAAATCTCCCCTCTTATTCTTCTGAAGAAACCTCTTCGCTTGTTTCTTCCTCATCATCTTTTTGTGCTTTTGCTACTGTCGCTACCTCTTGCTCATCCTCTAAACGAATTAGACGAACACCTTGTGTATTACGTCCCATTTGAGAGATTTGATCAACTGGCATACGAATAATAACGCCTGCCGCTGTAATTAGCATGATGTCTTCTTCACCTGTTACAGACTTAACTGCTACTAATTTACCGTTCTTATCTGTAATGTTACAAGTCTTCAGACCTTTACCGCCACGACTTTGTAGACGATATTCATCAATCGGTGTACGCTTTCCGTAACCATTTTTCGTTACAATTAGAACATTTACATCCTCTTCGACAATTTCCATGCCTACGACTTGATCTTCATCACCTAATGTAATTGCTTTTACACCAGCCGCATTACGTCCCATAGAACGTACATCTTGCTCGTTAAAGCGAATTAACATACCATTGCTTGTTCCTACAATAATATCCTTATCACCAGATGTTAAACGTACAGATATTACTTCATCCTCTTCACGAAGAGAGATTGCAATTAAACCATTCGTACGTATATTCGCAAATGATGAAAGTGGTGTTCTCTTAGAAATACCTTGTTTTGTTGTGAAGAATAAGAATTCATCGTCACCAAATTCCCGAATTGGAATAATGGCGTTGATCCATTCACCCTTATCTACACCTAATAGGTTAATAATCGGTATACCTTTTGCTGTACGGCTATACTCTGGGATTTCATATCCTTTCGTACGGTATACTTTACCCTTATTAGTGAAGAATAAAATATGATCATGCGTAGAAGTAGTTAATAAATGCTCTACGAAATCATCATCATTTGTTCCCATTCCTTGCACACCACGTCCACCACGGTTCTGTGTTTTGTACGTAGAAGCTGGCAACCTCTTAATATAACCATTATGAGTTAACGTAATAGCGATGTTTTGCTCTGGAATCAAATCTTCATCTTCAATAAATTCCATGCCACCAATTGTAATTTCCGTTCGTCTCTTATCATTGAAGCGCTCTTTAACTTCCGTTAGTTCTTCACGAATAATCTCAAGAACTTTCTCTTCATCTGCTAAGATTGCTTTTAATTCAGCGATTAACTTCATTAAGTCTTGATATTCTTGCTCAATTTTTTCACGTTCTAATCCTGTTAAACGTTGCAGACGCATATCTAAAATTGCTTGTGCTTGTTTCTCACTTAAACCGAAACGTTCCATTAAGCCTTGCTTTGCAATATCTGCTGTTTTCGAACTACGAATTAACGTAATAACTTCATCAAGATGATCTAGAGCAATTCGTAATCCTTCTAAAATATGAGCACGCGCCTCTGCTTTTTCTAATTCATAAGCAGTACGTCGACGAATTACTACCTTCTGATGCTCCAAGTAATGATATAAATTTTGTTTTAAATTCAACACTTGTGGCTCTCCATTTACAAGAGACAACATATTAATACCGAAACTTGTTTGAAGTGCTGTATGTTTATATAGATTATTTAATAGTACATTGGCATTGGCATCACGGCGTACTTCCATAACAATACGCATACCGTTTCGATCTGACTCATCACGTAAATCCGTAATACCTTCGATTTTCTTATCACGAACTAATTCTGCAATTTTTTCAATTAATCGCGCCTTATTCACTTGATAAGGTAGTTCAGTTACGAGAATAGATTGTTTACCATTTGACTTCTCTTCAATTTCAACTTTAGCTCGAAGCATAATAGAGCCTCTACCTGTTTCATATGCTCTTCGAATCCCACTTCGTCCCAAAATTAAACCTGCTGTTGGAAAATCTGGTCCTGGAATAAACTCCATTAATTCAGCAATCGTAATATCGGGGTTATGGCTTAGTGCCAATACACCATCAATTACTTCACCGAGTTGATGCGGTGGAATATTTGTTGCCATACCAACCGCAATACCCGTCGTACCATTCACTAATAAATTAGGGAAACGCGCTGGCAATACAATTGGCTCTCTTTCAGAACCATCATAGTTATCTTGATAATCAATCGTATTTTTTGAAATATCACGTATTAATTCCATAGAAATCTTAGACATTCTTGCTTCTGTATAACGCATTGCTGCTGCTGAATCACCATCAACAGAACCGAAGTTACCATGCCCATCAACAAGCATATAACGTTGGCTAAAATCTTGCGCCATACGTACCATCGTCTCATAAACAGCTGAATCACCGTGAGGGTGATACTTACCGATTACTTCACCGACAATACGTGCTGATTTCTTATACGCTTTATCAGCTGTAATTCCTAAATCATTCATCGCATATAAAACCCTACGATGCACAGGTTTTAATCCATCACGAACATCTGGTAATGCACGAGATACGATAACACTCATTGCGTAATCTAAAAATGAGGTACGCATTTCATGACTAATATTAATTTCTCGAATTCGTGCTTGTTGTTGATTGTCTGACATCAACGAGCACCTCCTCTTACATTTCCGTTACACATACATTGATTTATATGTAGAAGACAGGAATACTTAGATTCCTGTCATTACTCATTTAAATATCAAGGTTTTTCACGTATTTTGCATTTTCTTGGATAAAGTTACGACGTGGCTCTACTTTATCTCCCATTAAAATTTCAAATGTTTCATCCGCTTCAATTGCATCTTGAAGAGAAACTTGAAGTAATGAACGTACTTCTGGGTCCATTGTTGTCTCCCATAACTGAGTTGGATTCATTTCCCCTAGACCTTTATAACGCTGAATCCCTGGCTTAGGTTGTGCTGGTAATTCCGCTAAGATTTTTTCAAGTTCTTTATCATTATAAGCATATTGAATTTTCTTACCTTGTTGTACTTTAAACAAAGGTGGCTGTGCGATATATATATAACCGCACTCAATTATTTGACGCATATAACGATAGAAGAACGTTAATAATAGGGTACGAATATGTGCACCATCAACATCGGCATCGGTCATAATAATAACTTTATGATAACGTGCTTTTTCAATATCGAAGTCTCCGCCGATATTTGTACCGATCGCTGTAATAATTGTACGAACTTCATCATTTGATAAAATCTTATCTAAGCGTGCCTTTTCAACATTAATAATTTTACCCTTCAGCGGTAAAATCGCTTGGAAATGACGATCGCGCCCTTGTTTTGCAGATCCACCCGCAGAGTCACCCTCTACGATATAAATTTCACTAATTGCTGGATCTTTAGAAGAACAGTCTGCCAATTTCCCTGGTAAACTTGAAACTTCTAAAGCACTCTTTCGGCGAGTTAACTCACGAGCCTTTTTAGCTGCTACACGCGCACGCGCTGCCATCGTACCTTTATCTATAATTTTACGTGCAACATTGGGATTTTCCAGTAAGAACTTTTCAAATGCCTCTGAGAATACTGACTCTGTAATTGTTCTTGCTTCGCTATTTCCAAGTTTCGTCTTCGTTTGTCCTTCGAATTGTGGATTCGGATGTTTAATTGACACAATTGCCGTTAAACCTTCACGAACATCTTCACCAGTTAAATTACTATCCGCATCTTTTAAAATATTATTTTTACGACCATAATCGTTGATCACGCGAGTTAAGGCTGTTTTAAATCCTACCTCATGTGTACCACCTTCATACGTATGAATATTATTCGTAAATGAGTAAATATGATTTGTATATCCTTCGTTATATTGAAGCGCAACTTCAACCTGAATACCGTCTTTTGACCCTTCTACATATACAGGTTCTTCATGAATTGGCTGTTTTGAACGATTTAAATGTTCAACATATGATTTAATTCCACCTTCATAGTGAAACTCTTTCTTTTGCTTATGTTCACGCTTATCTTCAATTGTTAATTTAATATTACGATTTAAAAATGCCAGCTCACGCATACGAGTCGCTAACGTATCAAATTCATATTCTGTCGTTTCTTTAAAAATCTCTGGGTCCGGCTTAAAGCGAGTTATTGTTCCAGTTTTATCTGTATCACCGATGACTTTTAAATCTGCAGCTGGAATACCTCTTTCATACTTTTGATAATGGATTTTTCCATCACGATGTACAAATACTTCTAGTTCTGTTGATAAGGCATTTACAACAGATGCACCAACACCATGCAAACCACCAGAAACCTTGTAACCACCACCGCCAAATTTACCTCCGGCGTGAAGGACAGTCATGATAACTTCTACTGCAGGACGTCCCATTTTTTCTTGTATACCAACTGGAATACCACGTCCATTATCCGTTACAAGAATACTATTATCTTCTTCGATACTAACGTTAATTTCATCACAATACCCTGCAAGTGCTTCATCAATACTATTATCGACAATTTCCCACACAAGATGGTGAAGTCCTTTTCCACTTGTAGATCCAATATACATCCCAGGGCGTTTTCGAACTGCTTCTAGTCCTTCAAGTACCTGTATCTGACTTTCATCATACGAATTTTCTTCCATTTGTTTTTGTTCCATTGACACAAAGATCACCTACTTTTCCATTTAAACAGGGATTACGCCCTATCTATTTCACAATCTACCGTGCCGTTCGTTACATGAATTGTTTTCGCTTCTTTTAATGTTTCGTGTTCAATTCCGTCGACACTCGTCGTTGTCACAAATGTTTGCACTTTTCCTTGAATTGTATTTAACAGATGCGATTGACGATAATCATCTAATTCTGATAATACATCATCCAATAAAAGAATCGGATATTCCTTAACTTCTGAGTAAATCAATTCAATTTCAGCTAATTTTAGGGACAGTGCGGTCGTTCGTTGTTGTCCTTGCGAACCAAAGACTTGAACATTTTTACTATTAACGAAGAATTGTAAATCATCACGATGAGGACCAATTAAAGTCGTACCACGGAAAATCTCACGTTGTTTCACAGATTGAAAATTTTCATAGTATACTTCTTTTATTTTCGACAAATCCATTGATTCTGATACATCTACGCTTGGTTTATAGACAATTTCTAATTCTTCTAATCCACGGCTTATACCGCGATGAATTGGAGCTGCCCATTCTTGTAGTAAATGCAAAAATTCAAACCGTTTTTGCAATATTTTTGTACCATGCTCAATAAGTTGAAGTGTAAATACATCCAACATCGTTTCCTCATTCTTACTATTCCCTTGCATTTTTTTCAGCAAGTGATTTCGTTGCGTGAGCACCTTTTGATATTGACTCAATTCATACAAATAGACTGGAGCTATTTGGCCTAATTCCATATCTAAAAAGCGTCTTCTTACTTGAGGGCTTCCTTTTACAAGATTTAAATCTTCTGGGGCAAACATGACAACATTCATCATGCCAATATATTGACTCAATTTTTGTTGTTCAAGTTGATTTAATTTTGCCTTTTTACCTTTTTTCGAAATATTTAATTCCAAAGACAAAGAACTATTTCTCTTTTGTAATTTCCCTTTAATTTGACCGAAATCTTCATCCCAGCGGATAAGCTCGCGATCATTAGAGGTTCTATGAGATTTCGCCATCGCTAAAACATAAATAGCTTCCATCAAATTCGTTTTCCCTTGCGCGTTTTCACCGATAATTACATTTACTTTATCTTCAAAGGAAAGCTCTAACTTTTCATAATTGCGATAGTTTTTTAATTGTATTTCTGAAATAAACAAAGGGCTCCCCCTTTATGCCTGAACTTGGAAACTTCCGCTTCCTGGAATTTCAATAATATCGTTCGCATATAGTTTGCGACCTCTTCTATTTTCAAGTTCTTGATTCACGTACACTTCATATTCTTGTAAAAACCATTTTACAGCGCCACCTGTATCAATTACATCGGCTAACTTTAAAAATTGTCCTAGTGTAATATACTCTGTTGAAATTTTAATACGTTTCATAAAATCGCTCACTTTCTGAAAGTGTTCATTCTTTCATTGTACTAAATAAACTAACATTAGGAAAGTAATACCCAAAAATCAAATAAGGGCCACTAGCATCTGAAAACTAGCAACCCTTACTTCTTACTTAGTAAGTACGAACAGGTAAAATTAATTGAATAATGGACTCATCATTTACTGTACGAATTAAGAATGGTCTCATTGCGCCAGTAAAGCTAATTTTAATTTCAGTACTATCTAAGGCTTTTAGTGCATCCATCATATATTTTGCACTAAAAGATATTTTTAACTCTTCCCCATCTACTTTTTCACATTGAACTTCTTCTACTACTTTCCCGATTTCTGGTGAATTCGAAGAAATTTCCAGCATTTCCTGTTCTAAAGTTGATAATTTTACAACATTATTACGACCATCTCTTGCTAATAGAGATGCACGATCAATTGCTTGTAAAAATTCTTTTGTATTTACAAAAATATCTGTTTTACTCTCGGCTGGAATTAAACGAGTTGTATCAGGATAATTCCCTTCTAATAATCTTGAGAAGAATAATAAATGTTTTGTACGGAATAATACTTGATACTCCGTAATAACGATATCTACCATTTCTTCAGACTCATCTAGAATTTTGCTTAATTCATTTAAGCTTTTACCAGGGATAACAACATTTGCTTGGAATTCATCTGCAATGTTATATCCTTCGATTTTTGCTTTTCGAAGAGCCAACCTGTGACTATCTGTAGCAATGCAAGTTAATTCGCTGTTATATACCTTCCAGTTTACACCTGTCAAGATCGGTCTTGTTTCAGAAGTGGAAACTGCGAATACAGTTTGTCTGATCATATGTTTTAGTAAATCTGTTGGAATCTTAAAAACATGATGTTCTTCAATTTGTGGTAACAATGGATATTCAGCAGAATCTAAACCATTTAAATTAAACTCTGACTTTCCAGAAGTTATTTTTGTCATAAAATGATTTTCCACTGAAATTTCGACAGTCTCTTTAGGTAATTTTTTTACAATCTCACTAAAATATTTTGCTTGTAAAACAATACTGCCTGATTGTGCTACTTCTACGATTTCTTTTCCATCTTCTTCAACTGGGATAAAAGATTCGATAGAAATATCCGCATCGCTTCCTGTTAACGTAACTCCTTCTTCCGTAGCGACAACTTTAATTCCTGTAAGGATCGGAATTGTTGTACGAGAAGAAACTGCCTTCATTACATCTTGTACACTTCTTACAAGATAGTCTTTTTGTATTGTAAAACGCATAAAGAAAAACCTCCGGTAAGTATAAGATTTTATTTAATTAATAAAGATAAAAAAATAGTAGTAATAGTAGTAGGGCTTGTGGATATGTGGATAACTCCGTTGAAGGATGTAAAAACAGTCTATCTACATGTGGATAGACTGTGCGTAAAACAAGGAAAGTTATTCACACTATTCAGCTACTACTTTAAAATATCGTTAATTTCTTCAACTTGCTTTTGTAATTGCGTATCTGTTTTAAGCAGCTTAGAAATTTTTTCATGGGCATGGATAACTGTTGTATGATCACGTCCACCGAATTCTTCACCTATTTTAGGTAAGGAGGAGTCTGTAAGTTCGCGTGATAAATACATTGCAATTTGGCGAGGGAAGGCAACTGATTTTGTTCGCTTTTTCGCCTTGAAATCTTCCAGTTTTATTTGGTAAACATCCCCGACAGCCTTTTGAATATCATAAATAGAGATAATTTTTGGTTTAGAATTTGGAATAATATCTTTAAGTGCCTCAGCAGCTAAATCAGCATTAATATCTTTGTTAATTAAAGATGAATAAGCTACAACTCGGATGAGTGCACCTTCTAGTTCACGAATATTTGAATCGATTTGATTTGCAATATAAAGCATAACCTCATTTGGTATATCGAGTCCTTCAGCCTTTGCTTTTTTACGTAAAATTGCAATTCGTGTTTCTAAATCTGGTGGCGTAATATCCGTAATGAGTCCCCATTCAAAGCGAGAACGAAGACGATCTTCTAAAGTTGGAATTTCTTTTGGTGGCCGATCACTTGAAATTACAATTTGTTTACTTTCTTCGTGTAATGCATTGAATGTATGGAAAAACTCTTCTTGAGTTTGTTCTTTTCCTGCTAGAAATTGAATATCATCTATCAATAAAACATCTACATTGCGGTATTTATTACGAAAATCGACCGCTTTATTATCACGAATAGAATTAATGAACTCATTTGTAAATTTTTCTGATGATAAATATACAACCTTCGCGTTTGGGTTATGTTCAATTACATAATGACCAATTGCATGCATTAAATGGGTCTTTCCAAGTCCAACTCCCCCATAAATAAAGAGGGGATTATATGCTTTAGCTGGCGCTTCGGCTACGGCCAATGAAGCAGCGTGGGCAAAACGGTTACCAGAGCCAATAACAAATGTATCAAACGTATATTTTGGATTTAGCATACTCTGTGGTAAATGATTAGAATCATCCTGTGCTGAATTTGGTTTAGAAGGAGGAAGATCAATCTCCTCTTCAGTTTGACTTTGGGGAATAATAAAGCGAATAGCTAACTTTGCCCCTGTTAAATCATAAAGTGTTTCCGAAATTAGCTCTGAATAATGAGATTCTAACCAATCACGAGCGAATTCATTTGGAGCTGTAATTGTTAATACGTCTTTCTTTAAATTATGTGCGGTTGTTGATTTTAACCATGTTTCATAACTAGGTTTACTGACCTTTTTTTCTAGTTCTTTTAAGGCGCTGTTCCATAAATCAGAGATGTTTTCCAAAGGTGTCCCTCCTTTACTAAGATGGTAAAAGAATAAGGTTGCGCAACAAATGTACAACCTAAATAAATATAAAATGTATATTTATACGAAACGTATTTTAAAACCTAAAAACGTCGTTTGTATATGAGATAGGGTTTTCGACAAAAAAAGTAAATGTGGATAATCATTTACCCACATGTGATTAAAACTGTCCACATGTTATACACAAATTGTGGATAAGATAAAGATGTGGAAAACTTATTCAAAGTGAAAACACAACTATAATATCAAAAAAAAGTAGCTATAGCAATGAAATTAAGAAAGTTATCCACAAAATCAATACCTTGTGGAATAAACTTGTCCACAACACGATATACTGTGTAAAAGTACGAAAAGAGTTTGTGGATATAAAAAACAAGAAAAAACATTTATCCACAAGGAAATATGGGGTCTGTGAAAAAGTATGTGAATAGGTTCAAAATGAATATTTGATGAAAATTTCAAGAACCATTGACATTTTCCTAGTTGATTAACTATAATTTATAAGACTGTCTTTAACAGATATTCCTCAGGGAGGTGTCATATAATGAAAAGAACTTACCAACCAAATAAACGTAAGCGCAGCAAAGTACATGGTTTCCGCAGCCGTATGAGCACAGCGAACGGACGTAAAGTGCTAGCAGCTCGTCGTCGTAAAGGAAGAAAAGTATTATCTGCGTAGACCACTGATCGTTCAGTGGTCTTTTTTTCTAATAATAGTGAATTTCCGCTGATGAACTACAGGAGTGTCAATTGATATGAAGAAAAAACATCGTATAAAAAAGAATGATGAATTCCAGACGGTTTTTCAAAAAGGAAAATCTTATGCGAATCGTCAGCTTGTTGTCTATCAACTAGATAAAGAAGGACAGCCAAACTTTCGTATTGGCCTTTCTGTCAGCAAGAAAATAGGAAATGCAGTAGTGCGTAACCGAATTAAACGTATGATTCGCCAGTCGATCACAGAATTAAAAGATGAGATAGATTCTGGAAAAGATTTTGTTATAATAGCAAGGAAGCCTTGTGCAGAGATGACATATGAAGAATTAAAGAAAAGCTTAATTCATGTCTTTAAACGCTCTGGTATGAAAAGAATAAAAAAGTAGCGTAAGGAAATGAATTACACTATATACATACCGATACAAGGAGGAGTAGGCTTTGAAAAAGAAATTAGGTTTACTAGCCATGGTTATTGCATTAATGGCGATTACTGCTGGCTGTAGTGAAGTAAAACAGCCAATTACACCAAAAAGCACTGGAATTTGGAATGAATACTTCGTATACCCGCTTTCTCAGTTAATTACGTATTTTGCCAACTTATTTGGTAGTAATTACGGTTTAGCAATCGTTGTTACGACTCTTATTATTCGTTTTGCATTATTACCATTAATGATTAAACAAACAAAGAGTACGAAAGCAATGCAAGCGTTACAACCAGAAATGGTGAAGTTAAAAGAGAAATATAGCTCTAAAGATCAAGCAACACAGCAGAAACTACAACAAGAAATGATGCAGTTATATCAAAAAAATGGTGTAAACCCATTAGCAGGATGTTTACCAATCTTTGTTCAGATGCCTATTTTATTCGCGTTTTACCATGCGATTATGAGAACAGCAGAAATTAGTAAGCATACATTTTTATGGTTCGACTTAGGACAGGCAGATCCGTACTATATCTTACCGGTTGTTGCGGCAATTACGACATTTATTCAGCAAAAGCTTGCAATGGCAGGAACAGCTGGTCAAAACCCGCAAATGGCAATGATGATTTGGCTTATGCCAATTATGATTTTAGTCTTTGCAATTAACTTCCCAGCTGCATTATCACTTTACTGGGTTGTTGGTAATATCTTTGGTATCGCTCAAATGTACTTGATCAAGGGGCCAGAAATTAAGGCTAGTAAGGCAGGAGGATCAAGCAAGTGAGTATAATTACTGCTAAAGGACAAACAGTCGAGCTGGCAGTACAAGATGCTTTAAGGCAACTAAATGTTTCAAAAGACCGAGTAGATATAAATATTATCGATGGGGGTAAAAGAGGGTTCTTAGGTTTATTTGGGAATCGACCTGCAGTAGTAGAAGTTGTATTGAAGAAAGATCCAATTCAAGAATGTGAAGAATATTTAAAAAATGTTATTCACGATATGGGTGTGGAAACTGAGATTAGTAAAATTGTAAAAGGACGCGAAGTTGAATTTACAATTTCTGGCGAAAATATAGGTGTTTTGATTGGAAAAAGAGGAAACACCTTGAATTCTTTACAGTATTTAACAAAACTTGTGGCGAATCGTAATACGAAGCAGTATATTGGTATCACACTAGATGCTGAGAATTATCGTAGTAAAAGAAAAGGTACATTAGAAGCACTTTCTTATCGATTAGCAAAACAAGTAGTAAGTACGAAAAAAAGAGTTGTATTGGAGCCTATGCCATCTTTTGAACGAAAGATTATCCACCAAGCATTATCTAATCATCAAAATATCATTACAACTTCTGAAGGAAAAGAACCACATCGACATGTTGTAATATCTTCCAAGTGACCGGTTACTCAATTGAGTGCCGGTTTTTTTGAGGGAAAAATAGATGTGGATAACTAAAAAACACTAAACTTATCCACTGTGAATAAGTTTAGTGTTTTTCACATGAGGACATAATAAAATGAGTTATTATTCTTTTGTAGATAGGTTCGTTATGGTATTCTAATAATTTAGTGAAGAAAATAATCATGTTGAAATAGAGATAAATAAGCAAGTGAGGTGAAAGGACATGGAATTTGATACAATTGCTGCGATTTCCACGGCGCTTGGAGAGGGTGCAATTGCCATTGTTCGAGTAAGTGGGGATGATGCGGTTGAAAAAGTTAATCGTATTTTTAAAGGGAAGGATTTAACAGAGGTTCCTTCGCACACAATTCATTATGGTCATATCGTTGATTTAGATACAAATCAGGTTATTGAAGAAGTGATGGTGTCTATTATGCGTGCACCAAGGACTTTTACACGTGAAAATATAGTAGAAATTAACTGTCATGGCGGACTTGTTTCAGTAAATAAAGTATTGCAACTTATTTTAGCGCAAGGAGTACGATTAGCGGAGCCTGGTGAATTTACGAAACGTGCTTTTTTAAATGGTCGTATTGATTTATCACAAGCAGAGGCTGTTATGGACTTAATCCGCGCAAAAACAGATCGTGCAATGAACGTAGCGATTAATCAAATGGAAGGGCGTTTATCTAAATTAATTGGCCGTCTGCGTCAGGACATATTAGAAACGTTAGCTCATGTTGAGGTAAACATAGATTACCCAGAATATGATGATGTGGAAGAAATGACACATAATATTTTAATTGAGAAAGCTACACATGTTCGTACTGAAATTGCAAAAATATTAGAAACATCGAAGCAAGGAAAGATTTTACGTGAAGGTATTGCTACTGCAATCATCGGTAGACCTAACGTTGGGAAATCATCGCTATTGAATAGTCTCGTTCAGGAGAAAAAGGCAATTGTAACCGATATTGCAGGAACAACTCGTGATGTTATTGAAGAGTACGTTAATGTGCGTGGTGTACCACTTAAACTTATAGATACAGCCGGAATTCGTGAAACAGAAGATGTTGTGGAACGAATTGGTGTAGAGCGCTCAAAAGAAATGATGAGCCAAGCTGATTTAGTGTTAGTTGTCGTTAATTATAGCGAAGCTTTAACGAATGAGGATGAAGATCTATTCCGTGCTGTACAAGGAAAAGATTTCATTGTTATTGTAAATAAGACAGATTTACCGCAAGCAATCAATATGGAACGTATTACAGAATTGGCAGCGGGAAATCGTGTTATTACAACATCGTTAATTGAGGAACAAGGAATAGATGAACTTGAACAGGCAATAGCTGATTTATTCTTTGAAGGAACAATTGATTCTGCAGATGTGACATATGTTTCTAACGCGAGACATATTGGATTATTAACACAAGCAGGAAAAACAATTGGAGATGCAATTGAGGCGATAGAAAATGGTGTTCCAATTGATATGGTGCAAATTGATTTAACAAGAACGTGGGAAATACTTGGTGAAATTACTGGTGACACAGTCCATGAGAGCCTAATTGACCAGTTGTTCTCTCAATTTTGTTTAGGAAAATAATATAGAGATGTTTTAGAAAGATAGAGATTATTAGGAGGAATAAACAATGGGATACAATGCCGGTTCATACGATGTCATAGTAATCGGTGCAGGTCATGCAGGATGTGAAGCTGGTCTTGCGGCAGCACGAATGGGCTCCAAAACATTAATGTTAACAATTAACTTAGATATGGTAGCGTTTATGCCATGTAACCCTTCTGTTGGTGGACCAGCAAAAGGGATTGTTGTTCGTGAAATTGATGCATTAGGCGGAGAAATGGGACGCAACATTGATAAAACATATATTCAAATGCGTATGTTAAATACAGGTAAAGGACCAGCTGTACGTGCACTTCGAGCACAAGCAGATAAGTTCTCTTACCAGCATGAATTAAAGAAAACAATTGAAGAAACACCAAACTTAACGTTGTTCCAAGGAATGGTAGAGCGTTTAATCGTTGAAGATGGCGAATGTAAAGGGGTAATTACGCAAGCTGGTGCTGAATATACAGCAAAAACTGTTGTAATTACGACTGGAACATTTTTACGTGGTGAGATTATTATGGGAGATTTAAAATATTCGAGCGGTCCGAATAATCAACAACCATCTATTACTTTATCTGAACATTTAGAGGAGCTTGGATTTGATCTTGTTAGATTTAAAACAGGTACACCTCCGCGTGTAAATAGTAATACGATTGATTACAGTAAAACAGAAATTCAGCCAGGTGATGATAAACCACGAGCTTTCTCTTTTGAAACGACAAAATTTATTATGGATCAAATTCCATGTTGGTTGACGTATACAAGTACGGAAACACATCGTTTAATAGATGAAAACTTACATCGCTCAGCTATGTATTCTGGTATGATTAAGGGAACAGGACCTAGATATTGTCCTTCGATTGAAGACAAAGTAGTAAGGTTTAATGATAAACCACGTCATCAAATTTTCTTAGAGCCAGAAGGACGTAATACACAAGAAGTGTATGTACAAGGTTTATCCACAAGCTTACCAGAAGATGTGCAACGTGATATGCTTAGAACAATACCTGGCCTAGAAAACGTTGAAATGATGCGTACAGGTTATGCAATTGAATATGATGCAATCGTGCCAACACAACTATGGCCGACACTTGAAACGAAAAAAATCAAAAATTTATATACAGCAGGACAAATTAACGGAACTTCTGGTTACGAAGAGGCGGCAGGACAAGGGCTTATGGCTGGGATTAATGCAGCATGTCGTTCTTTAGGTAAAAAAGAAGTTATTTTAGGTCGCGCAGATGCTTATATTGGTGTCTTAATTGATGATCTTGTAACGAAAGGTACAAATGAACCATATCGTTTATTAACGTCTCGTGCAGAATATCGCCTATTATTACGCCACGATAATGCTGATCTACGTTTAACTGAAGTTGGTCGTGAAATTGGATTAATTAAAGAAGAGCGCTACGAGCGATTTACAAATAAAAAATTACAAATTGAACAGGAAAAGGAACGTTTAGGAAGCATTATTATTAAACCACGTCCTGAAGTTCAAGAATTAATTCGTAGTATTGGCGGAAGTGAATTGAAAGATGGAATACGTGCAAGTGATTTATTACGTCGTCCAGAGATGACATATGAGCATATTCATCTTTTAGTACCAAGTGAAGTAGAATTAAGTGATGAAATTACAGAACAAGTTGAAATTCAGATTAAGTACGAAGGATATATCGAAAAATCTTTACAGCAAGTAGAGCGTATGAAGAAAATGGAAAACAAAAAAATCCCTGTGGATATTGATTATGATGCAATTTCTAGTCTTGCCTCAGAAGCTAGACAGAAATTGAAAGATGTTCGTCCACTTTCAATGGGTCAGGCTTCACGTATTTCTGGCGTAAATCCAGCGGATGTTTCCATCTTGCTTGTGTATATTGAACAAGGAAAAATTGCGCGAGTATCGAACCAATAAATAGTAAGGAGATATTGTTAGATGAACATAGAACAATTTCAATCTATGCTAGAAGAGAAGGGTATCATCCTCTCTTCTAGACAGTTAGAGCAGTTCGAAATCTACTTCGAAACATTAGTAGAGTGGAATGAAAAAATGAACTTAACGGCTATTACGGAGAAAGAAGAAGTATATTTAAAACACTTTTTTGATTCCATTACCGCTGCTTTCTATTATGATTTTTCAAAACCATTCTCAATTTGTGATGTTGGTGCAGGAGCTGGCTTCCCAAGTATTCCTTTAAAAATCTGTTTCCCGCACTTAAAAGTGACAATTGTAGATTCATTGCAAAAACGTATTAACTTCTTAAATCATTTAGCACAAAAATTGGGATTAAGTGACGTTGCGTTTTGTCACGATCGTGCTGAAACATTTGGGAAAAAAGAAGGTGTACGTGAATCGTACGATATTGTAATGGCACGTGCAGTTGCGCGTCTTTCGGTATTAAGTGAATTATGTTTACCACTTGTAAAAGTTGGGGGAACATTCATTGCAATGAAAGGTGCCGCAGCAAATGAAGAAATTGAAAATGGCAAGTATGCTTTAGAGGTGCTAGGCGGGAATTTAAAAGAAATGTCTACGTTCCAATTACCGTTTGAAGAAAGTGAACGTAATATTTTATTAATCGAGAAAAAGCGCAAGACACCAAAGAAATATCCACGCAAACCGGGAACACCCAATAAATTACCTATTGAAAAATAAATCTTATTAGACGTAAGATTAAATTATATAAATGAAAACGTAAATGTTTCATAGGAAACATTTTATGGAGAATAGTCAATAGGCCTAAAAGGTGGTGGAATATGTATGAAAAATACGTTTTCTCGTTTATTTGGCTTTGGAGATAAAGAGAGCGAATTCGAATTACAAGACGAAAGCCATGAAGAAATAGATAAAAAGGTATATGAAGAAATACAGGAAATTCCGATAGTAAATATTACCCCTAACCGTTATCAACCACGAACAGTTTTTGATGATGCGCGTATTGAAGAGCTAGCATTAACGATTCGTACACACGGACTGATTCAGCCAATTGTTGTGAGGCAATATGAGGATGATAAGTACGAGATTATCGCTGGAGAAAGGCGTTTCCGTGCGGCAACAAAGTTAGGGTGGGAAAAGGTACCTGCAATTATAAAGAACTTAAATGATACAGAGACAGCTTCTGTAGCTTTAATTGAAAACTTGCAGCGTGAGGAACTAACAGCAATCGAGGAAGCTGTGGCATATCAAAAGCTAATTGAGTTACATAATTTAACACAAGAAGCATTGGCACAACGACTTGGAAAAGGACAATCCACAATCGCAAATAAGTTGCGATTGTTAAAGTTGCCTGAAGAAATAAAAGGTGCGTTATTAGAAAAAAGTATTACAGAACGCCATGCCCGTGCGCTCATTCCTTTAAAGAATGAGGAATTACAACTGAAGGTTTTACAGGAAATTGTGGAGAAACAACTGAATGTAAAGCAAACAGAGGAACGAATTGCGAAATTACTAGAGGAAGCAAAACCGAAGCGTAAGGCGAAGCAAAAAGCAGTAAGTCGAGATACGAGAATCGCCATGAATACAATTAGGCAGTCATTACAAATGGTTGCTGACAGTGGTTTAAATGTTAATTCTGAGGAAGAAGAATTTGATGAGTACTATCAAATTACAATTAAAATTCCGAAGAAAAAATAATAATGGCATGTTAGAGACCTTATCCTATTGGATAGGTCTCTTTTACTATATTTTCTTGTTAGATGAAGAAGGAGTTTAGAAATAAATTTTGAAGTTTAATAAGGACGTAAAAGAAAAACTTTTATTTCATGTTACAATAAACGTAATTGTTACTAGAATAAGATAGAAAGGTTGAAAGTAGGTGACATCATGGGAAAAATCATTGCTATTGCCAATCAAAAAGGTGGCGTTGGGAAAACAACAACATCTGTTAATTTAGGGGCTGGATTGGCACAAGTAGGTAAGAAGGTCCTTCTTGTAGATATTGATGCTCAAGGAAATGCAACGACTGGTGTGGGAATTGAAAAATCCGAATTAGATCAATGTATTTACAACGTTCTTGTGGAAGATGCAGATGTTCAAGGGGTTGTACGGAAAACCGCAACTGAAAACTTAGATGTTCTACCCGCTACAATTCAATTGGCAGGTGCTGAAATTGAATTGGTACCGACTATTTCCCGGGAAGTACGTTTGCAAAGGGCATTACAGTCAGTTCGTGATGAATATGATTATATTATTATCGACTGTCCCCCGTCCTTAGGGTTATTAACGATTAATGCATTAACAGCAGCAGATTCTGTTATTATTCCTGTTCAATGCGAATATTACGCACTAGAAGGATTAAGTCAGCTATTAAATACAGTTCGACTTGTGCAAAAGCACTTAAATAAAAATCTAGCAATTCAAGGTGTATTGCTAACGATGTTGGATGCCCGTACAAATTTAGGGATTCAGGTTATAGATGAAGTGAAAAAATACTTTAGGGATAAAGTATACCGTTCGATTATTCCTCGTAATGTTCGTTTAAGTGAAGCACCAAGTCATGGGAAACCAATTATGCAGTATGACGCTAAATCAAGAGGGGCAGAAGTATATATAGATTTAGCAGAGGAAGTGATTGCAGGTGGCTAAAGGATTAGGAAGAGGAATCAATGTGTTTTTTCCTGATTTAGATGTGAAAGAAGAAGAGACAATTCAGGAGGTTGTGATAACTGAATTAAGACCGAATCCATATCAACCACGTAAACACTTTAATAAAGAGGCGATTCAGGAATTAGCGGCTTCTATTAAGGAACACGGTATATTGCAACCGTTAATTGCTAGAAAGAGTATTAAAGGATATGAAATTGTTGCAGGTGAAAGAAGATATCGTGCTGCCAAAGAGGCAGGACTCGAGAAGGTACCTGCTGTTGTAAGACAATTAAGTGAGCAACAAATGATGGAGTTTGCATTGCTTGAAAACTTACAACGAGAAGATTTAAATCCAATGGAAGAAGCAATGGCATATCAAATGTTAATGAATGAGCTAAATGTAACGCAAGAACAATTAGCGAAACGTCTTGGTAAGAGCAGACCTTACATTGCAAATTATACGCGGTTATTAAGCCTCCCCTCTTTTGTGCAAGATATGATTGCAAATGGTCAGCTTTCAATGGCTCATGGGAGAACTTTGCTTACGATAAAAGATGAAGAACAATTAAATTCTTTATTAAAACGAATCGAAAAAGAAGGATTAAATGTTCGTCAATTAGAGAAAATTGTTCAGGAGATTAATCAACGCGTTTCACGTGAAACAAAACAAGTGAAAAAAGAGAGAAACATATTTTTCGTAGAACGCGAAACGTTCTTAAGAGAAAAGTTTGGTACAGATGTGAAAATTAAAGAAACGAAAAGAGAAAAAGGTAAAATCGAAATTGAATTTTTTAATAAAGAAGATTTAAATCGTATTTTAGAATTGTTAGCACAGAAAAACTAAAAAGCAAACCATCTTATTATTTATAGATGGTTTGCTTTTTTTAATACAGATAGTTTTTGGTCGGTTTCTTTTATACTCTGCGCAATTACATCAGCCATTTTCATGACTAAACTTAGTCTTGTATTTTGCAGGACGAAAAACTCCATAAAACCATTTAGGTTTACGATGCCATGAATATGTAAATCACCAACTGCAGGTAATTTTTTATTCATTGCAGCTCCAGGCTTACTAGGCCCCATTCCGGTAGTGATGGAACCAATACTTTGAGACTTTCCTAAACAGGCATCAACCGCAATGATAAATGAAGTAGGATTATCTTTCTGTATATTCTGAATTTTCTCTTCTAAATTTAGCGCGTGTACTGGCTCATCTAGTGTGCCGAAAACTTGGAAGTTTTTAATTCCTACTTGTTCTAGTTTCGTACCGACTAACGGACCGAGTGCATCGCCTGTAGAACGATCTGTGCCGATACAAATGAGAATAACCGGTATATTCGTTTTAATAGGGATGTGGGCAAGTAAGAAGTTACTAATTGTCTCGGAGGCTTCTACGTCTTGGTGCATAACATTTTGAGTTTCTTTTTCGAAAAAAGGTAAGCGAAAACTTCCAATATTCATGAAGCATCCATCCTTTTAATAAATTTTCAAAATATGTTATATGGTGAGTAAAATGGAAAACTATAAGTGCGTAATTCCTGTAAAACTTGAGTGGAAACGGAAATAATAGTACTAGTATATATATATTCATTCCATTTTATACCTGTATGGAAGTTAACAAATGCAATTAAAGTCATAAAAATTTTTCAGCAATTAGGAGACTTCTGATACAATAAGAAGGATAACTAAAAAGAAATTTTGGCTGGAGAGGTAGAGGTACATGGATTTATTAACACAGTGGTTTAATGCCACGAAACAGTATTTATTAAATGCTGATCGTTGGGCTGATATTGGAACGGCGACATTGAAAATATGTATTATTTTAATAATCGGTGCAGTTGTGGTACGAGTTGCGCGTGCAATTGTACGAAATGCGTTTCGCATGGGAAGCCGTTCACCAATTCAAATTTCAGAACGTCGTACAGTTACAGTAGCGAAGTTACTTGAAAATATTGTGGCATACGTTGTTATGTTCATTATGTTAATTGCGATTTTAGGTGTGTTTAATATTAATGCATCTGGTTTATTAGCAGGTGCCGGGGTAATTGGTTTAGCGGTCGGATTTGGTGCTCAAAGTTTGGTAAAAGATGTCATTACAGGATTATTTATTTTGTTAGAAGATCAATTTTCAGTCGGTGACTATGTAAAAATTGGTCAGTTTGAGGGAGTCGTTTTAGAAATTGGACTTCGTACAACAAAAGTAAAGAGTTGGACAGGCGAAATTCATACTTTACCAAACGGAAGTATTATTCAAGTTACGAACTATTCAGTTAGTAACAGTGTTGCATTTGTTGATGTATCTATTTCGTATGAGGCTGACATAGCGAAGGCGGAGCAAGTCATTGAAGAGTTATTAGAAGAATTACCTGCACAGTATGCGCAAATGGTAACAACGCCTCAGTTATTAGGTGTGCAAACATTGGCTGCATCGGAAGTTATATTACGTGTTATTGCGGAAGTAGAGCCGATGCAACATGCGGTTGTTGCAAGAGCACTTCGTAAAGAAATTAAAAATCGTCTAGATTTACATGGTATTGAAATTCCATATCCACGTATGGTTTTATATAATCGTGAAGAATTGGTGAGTGGAAAAGCAATTTAGTATGGAGAGGGGTTTGGAGAATGGAGCAAAAGCAGTATAACTTGTACGATGTTGTGGAAATGAAGAAAGCCCACCCATGTGGTGAGAATCGTTGGAAGATTATTCGTATGGGAATGGATATCCGCATTAAGTGCGAGGGATGTGACCATTCAGTAATGATTCCTCGAAGAGAGTTTGATCGTAAGGTGAAAAAAATACTTGTGAAGCACGAAGAATAGAGAGAAAGTAACAGTTGCAATGGGTAGCTGTTACTTTTTTTCGTTTGGAGGAAACTTGTCATTTTTTTCGTTACTATCTATAATGATGAAAGATTGAGACATAGGAGTGAAAAATATGGGATTAACGGCTGGGATTGTTGGATTACCTAACGTAGGGAAGTCCACTTTATTTAATGCAATTACACAAGCAGGAGCAGAATCTGCAAACTATCCATTCTGTACAATTGATCCAAACGTAGGAATTGTAGAAGTACCAGATGAGCGTTTAAATAAATTAACGGAATTAGTAGAACCGAAAAAAACTGTTCCGACTGTATTTGAGTTTACTGATATTGCAGGTATCGTAAAAGGTGCTAGTAAAGGTGAAGGTTTAGGAAATAAATTCTTATCTCATATTCGCCAAGTAGATGCAATTTGCCAAGTTGTTCGTTGTTTTGAAGACGAAAATATTACGCACGTTTCAGGGAAAGTAGATCCAATCGATGATATTGAAACAATCAACTTAGAGCTAATCTTAGCAGATTTAGAATCTGTTGATAAACGTATCGAGCGTGTTGCAAAATTAGCAAGACAAAAAGATAAAGAAGCAGTATATGAGCATGAAATTTTAGTGCGTTTAAAAGAAGCTTTCGAAGAGGGAAAACCGGCTCGTACTGTTGAATTTACAGAAGAGCAAATGAAGATTGTGAAGGGCCTTCATTTACTTACAACGAAAGAAATGTTATACGTAGCAAACGTAAGTGAAGATGATATTATGGATCCTTCTGAAAACAAATACGTACAAATGGTAAAAGAATTTGCTGCAAATGAAAATTCTCAAGTAATCGTTGTATGTGCAAAAATCGAATCAGAAATCGCTGAGTTAGACGAGGAAGAGAAAAAGGTATTCCTTGAAGAACTAGGCATTGAAGAATCTGGTTTAGATCAATTAATTCGTGCTGCATATGATTTATTAGGACTTGCTACATACTTCACAGCTGGTGTGCAAGAAGTACGTGCATGGACGTTTAAACAAGGTATGAAAGCACCACAATGTGCTGGTGTAATTCATACAGACTTTGAGCGTGGATTTATTCGTGCAGAAACAGTTTCTTATGATGATTTAATGACAAACGGTTCTATGACAGCTGCAAAAGAAGCTGGAAAAGTACGTTTAGAAGGAAAAGAGTATATCGTAAAAGACGGAGACGTTATGCACTTCCGCTTCAACGTTTAATTTAATATTTCCTAGGAAAAATAAAGATATGAGCTTGGCAAATATATTATGTGTTTGCCAAGCTTTTTATGTATGGGTGAGTTGATTCATCCAACTTACTATGATATAATCTAAACTCGTGAGTAATTACTATAAATTAATTGCTCCTTGCCCATTATGGGCCGTTTAGACCAAAAGGAGGTGAAAGTGTAATGAGAAAGTACGAAATTATGTACATCATTCGTCCTGGCGTTGAAGAAGAAGCTCAAAAAGCTTTAGTTGAACGTTTTGCAGGTGTTTTAACAAACAATGGTGCAGAAATCATTAACACGAAAGAGTGGGGTAAGCGTCGTTTAGCTTACGAAATCAACGACTTACGTGAAGGTTTCTACATGATCTTAAACGTGAACTCTAACGCAGAAGCGATTAACGAATTCGACCGTTTAGCTAAGATCAACGAAGATATCCTTCGTCATATCGTTGTTAAAGAAGAAGAAAAATAATTGATATATAAGGGAGAGTGGTTCGATTGATGAATCGTGTTATCCTCGTTGGTCGTTTAACTAAGGACCCTGACTTACGTTACACGCCCAATGGTGTTGCAGTAGCTACTTTTACGTTAGCTGTGAATCGCGCATTTGCCAATCAACAAGGTGAGCGTGAAGCTGACTTTATTAATTGTGTAATATGGCGTAAACAAGCAGAAAACGTAGCAAATTATTTGAAAAAAGGTAGCTTAGCAGGCGTAGACGGACGTCTTCAAACTCGTAATTACGATGGACAAGATGGTAAACGTGTATACGTAACAGAAGTTCTTGCGGAAAGCGTACAATTTTTAGAGCCGCGTAATGGCGGTGGGGAGCAACGTGGTTCATTTAATCAGCAACCATCAGGAGCTGGTTTCGGTAACCAAGGCTCTAACCCATTTGGTCAATCTAGTAATCCGGGTAACCAAGGTAACCAAGGTAACCAAGGTAACCAAGGTAACTCTGGATTTACGAAGAATGACGATCCATTTTCAAATGTAGGTCAACCGATCGACATTTCCGACGACGATTTACCGTTCTAATACAGTAAATTTGTTAGTTTTAACAAAGAATGGAGGGAAATAGATATGGCAGGACGCAAAGGTGGACGTGCGAAACGTCGTAAGGTGTGTTTCTTCACAGCTAACGGCATCACTCGCATTGACTATAAAGATGTTGATTTATTAAAACGTTTCGTTTCTGAGCGTGGTAAAATTTTACCTCGTCGTGTAACAGGAACAAGCGCGAAATACCAACGCAAACTTACAGTTGCAATTAAACGTGCTCGTCAAATGGCACTTTTACCATATGTTGGTGAATAATAGCGTATGAAATGCACAGTAGAGTCGGACTCTACTGTGCATTTTGCTATGCTTTTCTTTTTTGAAAGAGAGGTTAGAGGATGAAAAATACGAAATTTATTACTGAGGGTGCAGCGTTGTTAGCAATATATGCAATGTTATTGCTTATATCTATGTATGTTCCGATTTTAGGTACGGTTGTAACGTTTGCGTTGCCATTGCCATTTATATTGCTAACGATTAGATATAAATTATCTAATGCCTTTGTAATTTTTACGGCGGCGCTTTTTATTACTGTTATTGTCAGTCAGCCGATGAACCTAGTGAAGACAACTATGTTTGGATTGATAGGTATCGTTTTAGGATATATGTATAAAAAACAAAAAAAGCCGGTAGAAATTTTGATAGCGGGGACGCTTGCATACTTAATTGGTATTATGCTCATTTATGTTGCGAGTATAAAGTTTTTTAACATAGATTTAATGAAGCAAATGCAAAATATGTTCAATGAAAGTATGACGCAAAGCGAAAAGATAGTCAGTGCTGCTGGTATGCCGATTAGTAAAGAACAAAAAGAGTTATTTGCACAAATGAATGATATGTTACAAACGTTATTTCCAAGTATACTTGTGCTCGTTTCTGCATGTTTTTCTTGGATCACAGTAATATTATCGGGCAGTGTTTTGAGAAAGTTAAAACATGATGTTATACCTTGGCCTAAATTTAAAGATATACAATTACCAAAGAGTATTGTTTGGTATTACGTTATATTTATTTTGCTATCAACTTTTATAAAAGTAGAACCGACATCATATTTACATATGGTATTTTCTAACCTAAATGTCATATTTGCATTATTACTCGTACTGCAAGGTCTGACATTTATTGCTTTTTTAGCGCATAGAAAAGGTTTTACGAAAGGTGTTCCTATTATTAGTTTTATTGTCTGCATGTTTATTCCGATGCTGTTTCCTCTTGTGACAATCTTAGGTATAATTGATTTAGGGATTTCATTGCGTTCTAAAATAGGAGGATAAAGTAATATTCCTTATACTATTTTAATCTGTTTAACTAACTGGAAGGTGAGTTAGTTTTACTTTATAGGAGTTGTATACATGCCTGAATTTTATAAGAAACAGTGGTTTTTATATCCTGTTTATGTATTGGCATTTTTCGTGTTTGTGCTCATTTCGATCCTCTGTTATTTTCATTTAATGATGGGGATAGCCGCCTTTTTTATTTTTTGTATCGTCCTTTTTGTTGTTGTACGATTTGAACTTACCTTTCAAAAGAATTTTGAAAAACATACGACAGATATGATTACAAGGGTAAAGAAAGTGAGTAATGAGGCATTTAACCAAATGCCGATCGGTATTTTGTTATACAATAAGGATTATGGGATTGATTGGGCGAATCCTTATTTATCTTCATGTCTGGGACAGCATGCGTTAGCTGGATGGCACCTTTATGATGTATCAGAAACGTTACTTCTTTTTATTAAGGGAGAAACTTCCGATGATATAGTCTCTTTAAATAATCGAAAGTTTCGTGTTTTTGTAAGGAAAGAAGAAAAGTTAATTTATTTCTTTGATGTAACGGAACAAACAGAGATCGAAAAGATGTACGAGGATCAACGTACTGTTTTGGCTGTCATTTATTTAGATAATTATGATGAAGTTACACAAGGTTTAGATGATCAATTACGTACGAATATAACAAGTCTTGTAACTTCACGACTAAATGAATGGGCCGTTAAGTATGGGGCATATTTAAAACGTGCATCTTCAGAAAGATTCTTCGTTGTACTAAATGAAAGTATTTTAGCACAGATGGAGAAAGGGAAATTTAGCATTTTAGATCAGGTGCGTGAAGAAACTTCCAAAAGGAATATACCACTTACTTTAAGTGTGGGTGTTGGATCAGGTGATTTACCTTTATCAGAGCTTGGGGCGATGGCGCAGTCCGGTTTAGACCTTGCGCTTGGCCGTGGTGGAGATCAAGTAGCTATTAAACAGGCAACAGGTAAAGTTAAGTTTTATGGTGGTAAGACAAATCCGGTTGAAAAACGTACTCGTGTACGTGCCAGAGTTATTTCGCATGCATTAAAGGATTTAGTATTAGAAAGTAGCAATGTCATTATAATGGGGCACAGGGCTCCTGATATGGACGCAATTGGTGCTGCGATTGGTATTTTAAAGGTAGCGCAATTAAATGAGCGCAAAGGATATATTGTGCTAGATGAAAATGATTCTGATAAGGGAATTAAGCGTTTGATGGATAAAGTGAAACAAAACGAAGAATTATGGTCACACTTTATTACACCAGGACAAGCGATGGAATTTGCAAATGATGATTCTTTACTTGTAGTTGTTGATACGCATAAACCTTCAATGGTGATGGAAGAAAAGCTTTTACGCAAAATTGAAAATGTAGTTGTTATTGACCATCATCGCCGAGGAGAAGATTTTATTGAAGATCCATTGCTTGTTTACATGGAGCCATATGCTTCTTCTACGGCAGAACTTGTTACAGAATTACTTGAATACCAACCGAAAAATTTAAAAATGACAATGTTAGAAGCGACAGCATTGTTAGCGGGTATTATTGTTGATACGAAAAGCTTTACATTCCGGACGGGTGCTCGTACGTTTGATGCTGCTTCTTATTTACGCTCACATGGTGCAGATACTGTACTTGTACAAGAGCTTTTAAAAGAAGATATGGATCAGTATTTACGGGTTGCAAAAGCTATTAAAAATGCGTACATTTATACAAATGGAATTGCGATTGCAAAAGTTGATAGTGATGATTACTACGATCAAGTGCTTATTGCGCAATCGGCGGACACATTATTAACAATGACAGGAATTATTGCGTCATTTGTTATTGCAAAACGTGGCGAGAATTTCATTGGAATTAGCGGCAGGTCTTTAGGTGAAGTGAATGTGCAGCTAATTATGGAAAATTTAGGCGGTGGTGGGCATTTAACGAATGCAGCCACACAAATGAAAAATGTTACAGTAGATGAAGCTGAGGAGAAGCTTCGATTTGTTATTGATGACTATTTACAGGGAGGCACACAATCATGAAAGTAATTTTTCTAAAAGACGTAAAAGGTAAAGGGAAAAAAGGAGAAGTAAAAAACGTACCAGATGGTTATGCAAATAACTTCTTATTAAAACAAGGATTAGCTGCTGAAGCAACAAATAGCAGTATGAAAACTTTAGAAGCTCAAAAGCGCAAAGAGGAAAAAGATGCAGCAGCAGAGGTTGAAAATGCAAAAGAATTGAAAGAAACATTAGAGAAACTAACTGTAGAAGTAAAGGCAAAATCTGGAGAAGGTGGCCGTTTATTCGGTTCTATTACGAGCAAACAAATCGTAGATGCAATGCAAAAATCACACAAGATTAAACTTGATAAGCGTAAATTTGAAATGGATGATGCAATTCGTGCATTAGGCTATACAAATGTTACTGTGAAATTGCATCCGCAAGTAACAGCAACAGTAAAAGTTCATGTTAGTGAACAATAAAAATAAGTTAAGCAAGGAGGATTGCGTATGAGTGATGTAATGGCTGATCGTACCCCTCCGCATAATATAGAAGCTGAGCAGGCAGTCTTGGGTGCTATATTGATTGATCAGGATGCGTTAACGTCAGCATCGGAACTATTAGTACCTGACTCATTCTATCGAACGAAACATCAAAAGATTTTTGAAGTCATGCTTGGGTTATCTGATAAAGGAGAACCGATTGACTTAGTAATCATGACATCAGCGATGGCTGATCAAGGATTATTAGAAGAAGTTGGTGGAGTTTCTTATCTAGCAGAGTTAGCAGAAGTTGTTCCAACGGCTGCTAACGTAGAATATTATGCACGTATCATCGCTGAAAAGGCACTTTTACGTCGTTTAATTCGAACAGCGACTCATATTGTGTCAGATGGATACGAGAGAGAAGATGACGTGGACGGCCTTCTAAATGAGGCTGAGAAAAAAATATTAGAAGTATCTCACCAAACAAATGCAAAAGCATTCCAAAACATTAAAGATGTTCTTGTAGATGCTTATGATAAAATTGAACTTTTGCATAATCAAAAAGGTGAAGTTACTGGGATACCAACTGGATTTACTGAATTAGATAAGATGACCGCAGGTTTCCAGCGAAATGATTTAATTATCGTAGCGGCACGTCCATCAGTAGGGAAAACCGCATTTTCATTAAATATCGCACAAAACGTAGCGACGAAAACGGATGAAAATGTAGCGATTTTTAGTTTGGAGATGGGCTCTGATCAGCTTGTTATGCGTATGCTTTGTGCAGAAGGAAATATTGATGCGCAAAGACTTCGTACCGGATCATTAACTTCTGATGATTGGGCGAAATTAACGATGGCGATGGGTAGCCTTTCTAATGCTGGTATATATATTGATGATACACCAGGGATTAAAGTAAATGAGATTCGAGCGAAATGTCGTAGATTAAAGCAAGAACAAGGTCTTGGGATGGTTTTGATTGACTATTTACAGCTTATTCAAGGAAGCGGGAAATCAGGAGAAAACCGTCAGCAGGAAGTATCTGAGATTTCTCGTACACTAAAAGGGATTGCACGTGAATTGCAAGTGCCTGTTATTGCCTTGTCACAGTTATCTCGTGGTGTAGAATCTCGTCAAGATAAACGTCCGATGATGTCTGATATTCGTGAATCGGGAAGTATTGAGCAGGATGCTGATATTGTAGCCTTCTTATATCGTGAAGATTACTACGACCGAGAAACGGAAAATAAAAATACGATTGAAATTATTATTGCAAAGCAGCGTAACGGTCCAGTAGGCTCAGTAGAGCTCGCATTCGTTAAAGAGTTCAATAAGTTCGTTAACTTAGAACGTCGCTTCGAGGATGGACATGCGCCGCCTGCATAAAGATAGTATAAAAAAGAAACACATTTCTTATAATAAGATGTGTTTCTTTTTTTTTATAGGAAAGATAAGGCTTTCATAATGTGAAAATATAATTCTTACGAACGAAAATGTTTTTTTATAAAAAAATGTTCGCTTTTTGGTTGACTTCTTTTTCGGTTTTGGTACAATTATATTGTTTGAATAGATCGTTTGAAAATTGCGGAGGTGCTTTAATAATGTCTTCAGTAGTAGTTGTAGGAACACAATGGGGCGACGAAGGAAAAGGTAAAATCACTGATTTTCTTTCTGAGCATGCGGAAGTAGTTGCAAGATATCAAGGTGGAAATAACGCGGGACATACAATTGTTTTCGGCGGAGTTAAATATAAATTACACTTAATTCCATCTGGTATTTTCTATAAAGAGAAAATTTGTGTAATCGGAAACGGCTTAGTAGTAGATCCGAAAGCATTACTTGAAGAGTTAAAATACTTACACGATCGTGGTGTAAGTACTGATAATTTACGCGTAAGTAACCGTGCGCATGTTATTTTACCTTATCACTTAAAACAAGATGAGTTAGAAGAAGCGAGTAAAGGTGATAACAAAATCGGTACAACGAAAAAAGGTATCGGTCCTGCATATATGGATAAAGCTGCTCGTATTGGTATTCGTATGGCTGATCTTTTAGACCGTGAAGCATTTAAAGAAAAGCTTGAGCGCAATTTAGTAGAAAAAAATCGTTTATTTGAAAAAATGTACGATACAGAAGGTTTCAGTGTAGAAGAAATCTTTGAAGAGTACTTCGAGTACGGACAACAAATCGCGCAATATGTATGTGATACGTCTGTTGTATTAAATGATGCACTAGATAACGATCAACGTGTATTATTTGAAGGTGCACAAGGTGTTATGCTTGATATCGACCACGGTACGTACCCGTTCGTTACATCTTCTAACCCGATTGCTGGTGGTGTAACAGTTGGAACTGGAGTTGGTCCTGCGAAAGTTACTCGCGTTGTAGGTGTATGTAAAGCATATACAAGCCGCGTAGGTGATGGCCCGTTCCCTACTGAGCTTAATGATGAAATTGGTCATCAAATTCGTGAAGTTGGTCGTGAGTATGGAACGACAACTGGTCGACCACGCCGCGTAGGTTGGTTTGATAGTGTTGTTGTAAGACATGCACGTCGTGTTAGTGGTTTAACAGATCTATCATTAAATTCTATCGACGTTCTAACAGGTATTCCAACTCTTAAAATTTGTGTTGCTTACAAATACAATGGCGAAGTTATCGATGAAGTTCCAGCAAACTTAAACATTTTAGCGAAATGTGAGCCTGTATACGAAGAACTTCCAGGTTGGGAAGAAGATATTACTGGTGTAAAATCATTAGACGAGCTTCCTGAAAATGCACGAAAATACGTAGAACGTGTTTCTGAGTTAACAGGAATTCAATTATCTATGTTCTCAGTTGGACCAGATCGTAACCAAACAAATATCGTTCGTAACGTATACGAAGCTTAATTGATATTTTTGAGAAAAAACTCATGTCCGCATGAGTTTTTTCTTATCTTTTATAAAAAAATAAAAAAAGATGTTGCAAAAAATAAAGAAGATATGTTATGATACATCTTGTCGTCACGAAAATATGACGTTGGTGAGTATGAGCCATTAGCTCAGTTGGTAGAGCATCTGACTTTTAATCAGAGGGTCGAAGGTTCGAATCCTTCATGGCTCACCATTTTATTTTTCGTGGCCCGTTGGTCAAGTGGTTAAGACACCGCCCTTTCACGGCGGTAACACGGGTTCGAATCCCGTACGGGTCATGTTTTTTTTATTTTCATTTTTGGTCCCGTGGTGTAGTGGTTAACATGCCTGCCTGTCACGCAGGAGATCGCCGGTTCGACCCCGGTCGGGACCGCCACTTTTGTTTATACCACCATTAGTGGTTTTATATATAGTTTTGGCTCGGTAGCTCAGTCGGTAGAGCAGAGGACTGAAAATCCTCGTGTCGGCGGTTCGATTCCGTCCCGAGCCACTCTCAGGATATTAAGTGGGCCCACTTAATATCCTTTTTATTTTGTGTAGTTTTACAAATGTGTGTAGTTATTTTACAATAGGATGAGGAGCCTCTAGCAGTTGAAGCTAGAGGTTTTTCTGTAGATCGTATAGGATTCCGTGTAAAGGTGGATCATACATGAGTCTATGAGAATAGAGGAGAGAACACTTAAATAAAGGTTGCTGTCATATAGGGATATACTATAGAAACATCAATATATTTAAGAATCATTGACCATATTTTTATGAGGAGGAAATAGACGATGATGGGAAAGAAAATTTTAGTAGTTGATGATGAAAAGCCGATTGCGGACATTTTGAAGTTCAACCTAGAAAAAGAGGGTTTTGAAATTGTAATGGCGCATGATGGTGATGAAGCAATTGAGAAAGCGAATGAAGAACAGCCAGATATGGTTTTATTAGATATTATGCTACCAGGTAAAGATGGTTTAGAGGTTTGCCGTGAAATACGTAAAAGCTCAGAAATGCCGATTATTATGCTTACAGCAAAGGACTCTGAAATCGATAAAGTATTAGGGCTTGAGCTTGGGGCAGATGATTATGTAACGAAGCCATTTAGTACGAGGGAATTACTTGCTCGCGTGAAGGCGAATTTACGTCGTCATCAACAAGGTGGTGCTGCAGAAAAAGAAGAAAATACGGAAATGGTTATTGGACCAATTGTTATCAATCCAAATGCGTATAGTGTAACGAAACGTGAGGAAAATATTGAACTTACACATCGTGAATTTGAGCTACTACATTATTTAGCAAAACATTTAGGACAAGTTATGACACGCGAACATTTATTGCAAACAGTTTGGGGTTATGACTATTTTGGAGATGTACGTACAGTGGATGTAACAGTGCGTCGTTTACGTGAAAAAATTGAAGATAATCCAAGTCATCCTACTTTAATTGTAACTAGACGTGGAGTAGGGTATTACTTGCGTGACCCAGAGCAGGAATAGTATATGAAGAAAGTCGGTTTTTTTCAATCTATTCATTTAAAATTTGTACTCATATATATGCTATTAATATTAATAGCTATGCAAGTTATTGGAGTATATTTCGTAAGAGAGTTAGAAAAGAGCCTTGTGCAAGGCTTTAGAGATTCTTTAACGCAGCAAACGAACTTATTAGCGTATAACTTGAAACAAGAGTTTAAAAAAAGTTATACAAAAGCAGAAACAGAGTCAACAGATGAGACGATTAAAACGTCAATTCGAAAATTTGCCTCTGATCGAAAGAAAGATATTCAAGAGGTAAGTGTATTTGATTCGCATAGAAAGTTACTCGCTATTTCAGATGAGTCAAAGCAAAATAAGGTAAATAGAACATCAACTGATATAGCTGTTCAGCGGGTATTGGTACAAAAAAAGCCAGAAGTGAAAATTGAGAAGGATGGCCGTACGGGCCATCGCGTACAAGTTATGCTTACTCCGATTCTAGATGATAACGGCAAAGATGCACTTGGTGTTATTTACATTGTTGCATCTATGGAAGATGTTTATAAACAGATGAAGGATATTAATCAAATTTTTGCGACTGGAACTGTAATTGCATTACTCGTAACAGCTGTACTTGGAATTTTGTTAGCTCAAACGATTACGAGACCAATCTCAGATATGCGAAGACAAGCGATTGAAATGGCAAAAGGAAACTATTCAAGGAAAGTAAAAGTGCATAGCCATGATGAAATTGGACAATTAGCATTATCTTTCAATAATTTATCAAAAAAATTACAACAAGCTCGTTCTTCAACGGAAAGTGAAAGACGTAAATTATCATCTGTTTTATCACATATGACAGATGGAGTAATTGCTACTGACCGAAAAGGGGACATTATTTTATTAAATGATCCTGCGGAAAAGATGCTAAATGTTTCGCGTGAAACGGCGCTCGATCAGTCTGTTTTAGAAGTATTAGGGATACAAGAAGAATTTACACTTGATCATTTATATGAAGAGCCGGATTCTGTTTTATTAGATTTTAGTACAAGAAATGAGCCATATATTTTACGCGCTAGTTTCTCTGTTATTCAAAAAGAGACAGGGAAAGCAAATGGTTTAATTGCCGTATTATATGATGTAACTGAGCAGGAGCGTATAGAAAGGGAACGCCGTGAGTTTGTAGCAAACGTTTCTCATGAATTAAGAACGCCATTAACAACAATGCGCAGTTATTTAGAGGCACTTACAGACGGTGCGTGGCAAGATCCGAATATTGCACCGCAATTTTTAACAGTTACACAAGAAGAAACAGAAAGAATGATTAGACTTGTAAATGCGTTATTGCAACTATCTAAACTTGATAGTACAGAACATCGTTTAATGAAAGAATGGGTCGACTTTACTGACTTCTTTAATAACATTATTGATCGTTTTGAAATGTCTAAAGAGCAAAACGTAAGTTTTAAACGATCTTTCTCTAAAAAATCCCGATTTATTGATATGGATACGGATAAAATTACGCAAGTTTTGTATAACATTATTTCGAATGCATTAAAGTATTCACCAGAAGGTGGAACGGTAACATATCGCTTACGTGATCGCGGGGAATTATTAGAGATTAGTGTAAGCGACCAAGGAATGGGTATTCCGAAAGAAAACGTCGATAAAATCTTTGAACGTTTTTATCGCGTAGATAAAGCACGTTCCAGACAAATGGGTGGTACAGGACTTGGATTAGCAATTGCGAAAGAAATGATTGAGGCACATGGTGGCTCGATTTGGGCGAAGAGTGAGGAAGGAAAAGGGACAACTATTTATTTCACATTGCCAATGGCAGCGGATGAAGAGGACGATTGGGAATGAGTATGGAAAATGTTAAAACGATAGTTTTAATTAATTTAGTTGTAATTAGCCTATTTCTTACTTTTAACTTATGGACGTATGTGCCAGATTCCACATCTATGCAAAACGCAAAATTTGTGCAGGGGAACGAAGGAACTACTCAAACTAAAATCGCTGATGTTGTCCGCCCTACTTCTATCATCGTGCATAAAGATAAAAATCATTACGGGAGCAAAAGAGAGGGAGATATAGAATCAATCTATAAACCTTTGGAAGCAGGGGAATTACATGATTTCAGAGAGATATCGATTGCTAAGGCTGATTTCCTTTCTTATGTGCATGGTGAAGGGAAAATTGAGCTTGTTTTTCCTACCAACGTCCCATTTGATGCAGTTAAATCTATGTTTAATATGAAAGAAAAAAGTATAGATAAGCCGAAACATTTTAATCGAATTATTCTTGATCCTTCTAGAAGTAGAGATCAAGAAATTAAAATTAATTTTGTTTCTGATAGTGATAACTCTAGAATATATGAAGCAAAATTAAGTGGTGTGTATTTAAAAGATGTTGTAAACGCACAAAATCAATTTATAGTATCGGCGAAACCTTACTTTGATTATCAAATTAATGATATGAAGAAGCTATTTTTACCAGATGGAACGACAGAATTAAATAATATAACATATATTTCATCTAATTTAGCAGTTGATACATTTAAGAATGCTCTTTTTAGTGACCCACGTTATTTAAGCCCAATTACCGAGAAATCGAAAGAGACATTTACAGATGGTATTAGATCCATGGAGATTGAAAACGATTATCATATGCTAAAGTATAAGAATTCTTCTGTTTCAAGTGAGAAAACGACAGATAATTTAATGCTTTTACAAAAAAGCTTTGATTTTGTAAATGGTCACAGTGGGAGTTTGGATTCATATCGTTTGGACTATATGAATAAAGGACAGACAGTATTCCGTTTACATGAAGATGGATATTCCGTATTCAATACAGATGGATTAGCTGAATTGAGACAAGTATGGGGATCAGAAGAAGTAATGGAATATGAAAGACCATTGTTGTCTTTAAATACGAAAGGTATAGAACAGAAGGTTACTCTTCCATCAGGTCACGTTGTGATAGCATCTTTAGAAAATAATGCCGCGGTAGATAAACGATTCATTAAAGACATTGGTATTGGATACAAATTATCACTAGATGGGCAAGTGGCTCGACTACAGCCAATCTGGTATGTAAAGTTTGTTGAAGATGAAGCTGGCAAACAAAAAATATATGAGTGGAGTGAGGGAGGACTAAATGGATTGGGATCGGATTAAAACCATATTTATTGTGACCTTTTTTGTTTTGGACCTCTTTCTCATTTTTCAATTCATTCAAAAGCAAGATAGTAATCAATTGGAGCTTATTGCAGAAACAAAGATAGATCAAGAATTAAAAGCAAACAAAATTACTATGGGTAATTTCCCTAAAGAACCGAAAAAAGAGTCATTTATTAGGGCGGAAAACAAGGCATTTAAAGAAGAAGATGTACAGTCTTTAAAAAATCAAACGGCGCATATACAAAATATGTACAAGATAGAAAGTAAGCTAAAAGAGCCCTTTTTAAATACAAAATCATTATCTAAAGACAAGTATAGTGATTTTTTGAAGAACTATGTATTGGATGGACAAAAGTATGAGTTTGGCGCGATGAAAGACTCTAAAATTTACTTCTTCCAAAAATATAAAGATAAGCCTATTTTCTATAACGATCAGGCAATGATTGTTGTGGAATTAAATGAAAAAAATGAACTTGTGTCGTATACGCAGACGATGCTAACTGATTTAAAAGAAATGGGCGAAAGTGAAAAAACGAAACAGCAAGAAATTATTACTGCCCAAACGGCTTTAGAAAATCTGTATTTAAAAAATAAAGTTCATGGGAATACACATGTAAAAGAAGCACAAATTGGTTATGCCACCCTTACCGCATCTACTTCTAATAACCAAGTACTCGCTCCAACATGGAATTTAAAAACGGAGCAGAAACAGGACTTCTTTGTAAATGCAATTGAAGGACAAGTTATGGAACTAGGGGAAAGGGAAAATCAAGTGGTTGATGAACATACTGGAGTGAGAAAGAATGGGTTTGCATTTTAGCGTGCTTGCAAGTGGAAGTACAGGGAATATGCTATATGTAGGAACGGATGAAAAAAAATTACTCGTCGATGCAGGTTTAAGTGGTAAAGCAACAGAGGCTTTATTTAAACAGGCAGAACTAAATATAAATGATGTATCAGGTATTCTTGTAACACATGAACATAGTGACCATATTAAAGGATTAGGTGTATTGGCACGTAAATATGATTTGCCTGTTTATGCAAATGAGAAAACATGGAATGCAATGGAACATTTAATAGGAAATATCCCAACTGAGCAAAAATTTATTTTCTCAGTTGGGGATGTAAAAACATTCGGCGATATTGAGGTCGAATCATTTGGAGTTTCTCATGATGCTGCAGAGCCGATGTTTTATGCTTTTCATAATAATAATAGAAAGTTAGCCCTTATTACAGATACGGGGTACGTGAGTGACCGTATGAAAGGTGTTATTAAGGGAGCTAATGCTTTCGTATTTGAAAGTAATCATGACGTGGAAATGCTTCGTATGGGACGTTATCCATGGAGTATTAAGCGACGTATTTTAAGTGATGTTGGGCACGTATGTAATGAGGATGCTGCATTAGCGATGGCGGATGTAATTACAGATGAGACAAAACATATTTATTTAGCCCATTTAAGTTTAGATAATAACATGAAAGAACTAGCACGTATGTCAGTATCACAAGTATTAGAGGAAAAAGGATTTGGAGTGGGAGAAGCTTTTGAAATTCACGATACAGATCCGAAAATGCCTACAAAAATTCAATACGTATAATTCTTCATTTTAGTAAACAATAAAGGTGAATATAGTTGTTTTCAGGAAGATAGGTGAACAAATATGTCCTTTATTGATGAAGAAAATTACCGTATGAAACGTGCAAGGAAAAAGAAGCATAAAGGTATTGTTATTTCTAGCATAGCAGGAACAATTGTAGGAGCTTCATTATTTGCATTTGGAGCTCCTTTATTTTCAAATGATACGGACGCGTTTCCGCAAGCTGAAGCAAGTGGAAGTAATATGGCCGAAGCTCAAGGAATTAAACAGATTAGCTTTGTGGATGCTGTTGATCGTGCGTCTGAAGCTGTTGTTGGAGTTATTAATATTCAACGAGATAATTTTTCAGAGGCAGATTCAGAAGCAGGTACGGGATCAGGTGTAATTTATAAGAAGACAGATGGTCAAGCTTATATTGTAACGAATAATCATGTTGTTGCTGGAGCAAATCGTATTGAAGTAAGTTTAAGTGACGGTAAGAAGGTTTCAGGAAAGGTATTAGGAACCGATGTAGTCACAGATTTGGCTGTACTAGAGATAGATGCAAAGCATGTGAAAAAAGTAATTGAGATTGGCGATTCTAATACTGTTCGAAGAGGAGAACCAGTCATTGCGATTGGAAACCCACTAGGGCTACAATTTTCTGGAACCGTCACACAAGGCATTATTTCGGCTAATGAGCGTATTGTCCCTGTAGACTTAGATCAAGATGGACATTATGATTGGCAAGTAGAAGTATTGCAAACAGACGCAGCAATTAATCCAGGTAATAGTGGTGGTGCGCTTGTAAACGCAGCAGGTCAATTAATTGGTATTAACTCAATGAAAATTGCTGCAAAAGAAGTAGAAGGAATTGGGCTAGCTATTCCTGTTACTAGAGCTGTTCCAATTATGAATGAATTAGAGAAGTATGGAAAAGTAAGAAGACCGTATGTTGGAATTGAACTGAGATCATTAAATGAGATTCCAAACTACTATTGGTCAAAAACATTGCATTTACCAGGCAATGTAACAGAGGGAGTTTGCATTTTAGATGTGAAAAGTCCTTCGCCAGGTACAGATGCTGGTTTACGAGAACACGATGTAATTGTAGCAGTAGATGGAAAACCGGTTCGCGATATTATCGGATTCCGTACGGCCTTATATGATAAAAAAATTAATGATAAAATGACTCTTACGTTTTATCGTGGTACAAAACGAGCAACAACAACGGTTAAACTAGGCATTCAAAAGTATTAAAAACAGGAGGGCCTACCTCCTGTTTTCTATTGTAGAAAAGTGAGGTGAAGAATATGAATTTACCTTGTTGTTTAGAACATGTTGAATTAGCTTTAGATATTATTGTGGATGAGTGTGAAGTTGCACCAGTTATCAACAATGTGGATAACTCAGAAAAAGAGAAAAAAACATGTGAATTTTGTCAAAATGAGGCGACATATGTTGTATCGAACACAGATTCTCACACAATATGTGGGTAACATTTGTGGATATGTGGATAAGTCCTGTGGATAACATGTTTGTAAGGTGGGGAATACGTGTGAATATCTCGATTATTTCAATTGGGAAATTAAAAGAAAAATATTTAAAACAAGGTATAGCAGAATATTTAAAACGATTATCTGCATACGCAAAAGTAGAAGTAATTGAATTGCCAGATGAAAAGGCACCAGAAAATTTAAGTGAAGCAGAAATGTTAATTGTAAAAGAAAAAGAAGGTATACGTATACTGGATAAAATTTCTGATGATACGCACGTGATTGCGTTAGCGATAGAAGGAAAGCAAAAATCATCAGAAGAATTTGCGATAAGCTTAGATCGTCTTGCTACATATGGAAAGAGTAAAGTTGCCTTTGTAATTGGTGGATCCCTTGGACTAAGTTCAGAAGTAATGAAGCGTTCAAACGAATCTCTTTCTTTTTCAAAGATGACATTACCACACCAATTAATGCGATTAGTATTGCTTGAGCAAGTGTATAGAGCATTTCGGATTAATCGTGGTGAACCGTATCATAAATAAAACTACTTTTATATATAACAAGAGTAAAAAGGACCATTGGACAAAAATTACCGATGGTCTTTTAAACATTAATAGATGGTATATAGGTTTCCTAAAATAAGTATGTTTCTATTTCTAAAAAAGTGTGATGTAATATGAAGAGGAAAAAAGTATAAGTAGTCATAGAAGTGAGGAATTAAAGGTGAAGAAGTTTAAAAAGTTTTACTTGGAGATTACGAGTGTATGTAATCTTGCGTGCAGCTTTTGTCCGCCGACGGAAAGGCAGAAGCAATTCATTTCTGTGGAGGATTTTGCTAAAAGATTAGACCAAATTAAACCTCACACAGACTACATTTATTTGCACGTGAAGGGTGAGCCGTTGCTTCATCCGAAAATAGATCAGCTGTTAGATTTAAGCCATGAAAAAGGGTTTAAAGTTAATATTACAACGAACGGAACGTTAATTAATAAGAGAAGGCATAGACTGTTAAATAAGCCTGCGTTAAGACAAATGAATTTTTCACTGCACAGTTTTGATGGACACCCAGGCTCGCAAGATAAAGAGGGCTATGTAAGAAGTATACTTTCCTTTATTAGGGAAGCGACAAGTCAATCGGATTTAATTGTTTCGCTAAGGTTATGGAATTTAACTCAGGATAATAAAACAAATGCTGAAATCCAGAAAAATAGAGATTTATTATCCATCATTGAAAATGAGTTTGATCTATCTTATCAAATTGAAGAGAAGCTTACACCAGGAAAAGGTATAAAAATTGCGGACCGTGTCTTTATTAATCAAGACTATGAATTCCAGTGGCCGGCATTACATGAAGAAGAGGATGATGGAAAAGGATTCTGTCACGGTCTTCGTAATCAGGCTGGAATTTTAGCGAACGGAACGGTTATTCCTTGCTGTTTAGATGGTGAGGGAATTATTAACCTTGGGAATATTAATAATGACTCATTTTCTAACATTATAGAAGGTGAAAGAGCAACAAACATTGTCGATGGATTTTCGAAAAGAGTTGCAGTCGAAGAGCTATGCAGGAAATGTGGATACCGTAAAAGATTTGGAAAGTAAATATGAAATAAGCCCTCATAAAGCGAGGGCTTATTTTTTATTCTTGATAAGAGCGCTCTAATTCATCAATTAAGGAACCGACGTAAGAAACAGCTTTACGGATTGCATCTGGTTTGGACATATCTACTCCGGCGTGTTTCATTAATTCAAGTGGTTTCATCGTACCACCAGCGCGAAGTACATCTAACCAGCGATCAACGGCAGGTTGTCCTTCTTCTTTAATCATTTGGGCTACCGCAGTAGATGCAGTGAGGCCTGCGGAATAGGTGTAAGAATATAAGCCCATATAATAATGAGGTTGACGCATCCAAGTTAAGCCAGCGCCTTCGTCAATTTCTACGGAATCTCCCCAGAATGTAGAAAGTACATTTGTTTTTATTTCAGTTAAAGTTGTAGCTGTAAGTGCTTCGCCTTTTTCTGCTAGAGTGTATACTCTTCTTTGATATTCTCCCTCAAGTAAGTGAGTAACAAAGTTATGATAATACGTGCCGAGTAGTTGCAGAATGACCCATCTGTGCATTCTCTTATCGTCAGTAGTCGCTAATAAATGCTGGGCTAATAGTAATTCGTTCATCGTAGACGGTGCTTCTACAAAGTACATAGATGGACGTACATTCATAATACGCTGGTTTTTATTTGCTAAATAAAAATGACCAGCATGCCCAAATTCATGGGCTAATGTGAAGCATCCACGCATCGTATTTTGCCATGTAATTAAAATGTATGGATGAGAACCATATGGACTTGAACAAAATGCACCTGTCGATTTCCCTACATTATCTGCAAGATCGACCCATCTTTCTTTGAATCCTTTTTTGATAATGGAACTATATTCATTGCCGAGTACTTGTAAAGAGTCTTGAATAAGTTTTCCAGCTTCTTCGTAAGTAATTGTCGGATTAAATTCAGGATCTAAAGGTGCATGTAAGTCGCAGAACAGCATTTGATCGAGTCCTAATACTTTCTTTTTTAAATCTGCAAAACGGCGCATATGAGGCGCTAATTCGTTATAAATAATATCAAGTTGATTGTTATACATTTCAAGTGGGACTTTTTGTGGTTCTAAAAGCATATGCGTAACAGATTCAAACTTGCGTAAACGAGAAAGTGTTACTTGTTTTTTTACTTCAGTAGCATATGTTGTTGCCACTGTATTTTTATATCGTTTCAAGGTGGAAACAAATGATGAGTATGCTTTTCTGCGTATGTCTACGCTTGGAGAAAACTCATATTTGCTCTCAAATAATGCAAATGAGACAGGGAGTTCGTTTCCTTGTTCGTCCTGTATGGAGGTAAAATCCATATCGGCTAATTTAGTCATACCGTAAATTTTGTATGGAGAACTATGTACTTCGCCAAGCGCAGCAAGAGCTTCTTCTGTTTCAGGAGAGAGCGTGTGCGACCTTTTTTGTAGTATGTCTAGTAATGATTTACGGAAAGGTTCAAGCTGTGTTTCTTCAGTTAAATATTTTTCAATTGTACCTTCATCGAATGAGAGGATTTCATTATGAATAAAGGATAGTGCCGTATGTACTTTCGTCCATAAAGCGGCAATTTTGGAAGAGTTCGCTTGAATAACTGGATTTGTACGATCAGTAGATTCTTTTAAATTTGCATAGGAGTATAGTTTTGTTAACTTCATTAAAAGCTCTTCTTCTAAAAGTAGGCAATGTAATAAGGTAGTAGGGCTAGTATGTAATTGTCCTTTAAATGCATCAAGTTTTTTTATATCATCTGTTAATACACGTAATGCAGTTTCCCACTCTTTATCAGATTCGTATAAATCAGAGAGGTCCCATGTTAGTTCAGTAGGAACTTCTGCGCGAATATGGCGTTTCTCAATTACATCTTTCATTTATTATATCCCCCTTATTATAAGTATATAAAAACATGATACTAGAAAATTCAGTTAAATGAAAATATTTAACATTTTTATACATAAAAAGAAGGACAAGCATAAAAATACTTGTCCTTCGAGTTAAATTTAAAAATTAATATACTTTATCACCGTTGAAAATAGAGTTTTTCACGACTACATAATCTACAGTACGAATTGAGTCTAATTTTGTTCCGCCAGCGTAAGAGATAGAAGATTGAAGATCTTGTTCCATTTCGATTAAAGTGTCTTCTAAAGAACCTTTATGCTCAACGAACATTTTCTTACCTTCAACGTTTTTCTTCTCTCCTTTTTGGAATTCAGAAGCAGAACCGAAGTACTCTTTATAAAGTTTGCCGTCTTTTTCGATTGTTTCCCCTGGAGACTCTTCATGACCAGCGAATAGAGAACCAATCATAACCATAGTCGCTCCAAATCGAATAGATTTAGCTACGTCGCCGTGTGTACGAATACCACCGTCAGCGATAATTGGCTTACTTGCAGCTTTTGCACACCAGCGAAGTGCAGCTAGTTGCCAACCGCCAGTTCCAAAGCCTGTTTTAATTTTAGTAATACAAACTTTACCAGGTCCAATACCAACTTTTGTTGCGTCAGCACCAGCGTTTTCTAATTCTCTTACCGCTTCTGGAGTTCCAACGTTTCCAGCGATAACGAAGCTTTCTGGTAAATGCTTTTTAATATGTTGAATCATGTTGATCACAGCATTAGAATGTCCGTGAGCGATATCAATCGTGATGTATTCAGGTGTAAGTTGCTCAGCAGCTAATTGTTGTACGAACTCATACTCGTCCTCTTTTACACCAACGCTAATAGAAGCGATTAATCCACGTGATTGCATATCTCTAATGAATGAGATTCGTTTCTCTGGTTGGAAACGATGCATGATATAGAAGTAATTATTTTCAGCTAAATAAGTTGCAATTCTTTCATCAATAATCGTTTGCATATTTGCAGGTACGACAGGTAATTTAAATTTATGTTTACCTAAAGTGACAGTTGTATCACATTCAGATCGGCTGTTTACAATACATTTTGCAGGAATTAATTGAATATCTTCATAGTCGAATACGTTTTCCATCATTTACACCCCTAAAATACGAATATTTTATTCATTTCATTTAAAAATGTTCGTCCAAAAGATAATTTACATTATTTTCACTCATAAGTCAAAGGTTTTGATGTTTATATTTACAAATTGAGTCTATTTAAGTTGATTATAGGTTTGTATTGTCAAAAAATGTTTTAATATAGGATTTTCTGATATAGAATTATGTGAGGCAAAGAAAAAATTAAATATACAAATTTGGGAGAGATTTTAATGAAGCGATTAATGTATATGGACTGGTTGCGAGTATTAGCGACAATCGCAGTTGTTACAATTCACGTTTCTGCTGGTTATGTTGCCGTTTTAGATGCCAATAATGTTTCACGCTGGATGGCTGGTAATCTATTTGAATCGATTTCACGTGCGAGTGTTCCGATTTTTGTAATGATTAGTGGAGCTTTATTGTTAAAGGGGACAAAAGATATTTCAGTCGGGGAATTTTTACAGAAGCGTGCAAGTAAAGTGATTATACCTTTTGTAGCTTGGAGCGCTATATTTTATGCATATGGAGCATATGCAGGATATTTCCCAGTATCTTTAAAGCAAGGGATCAAGCACTTTTTAACAGATACTATTGGGGGACATTTGTGGTTCTTATACATGATTGTAGGGATATACTTGATTACACCTCTACTGAAAATCTTTGTGAAGAACGCTAAAAAAAGAGAAATAGAATACTTTTTAATTTTATGGCTATATGCATCTGTTGTAGTCAATTTAGCGAAATATTATTATCCGATCAACTTTAATATTGAATTATTTTACGTTACAAATTATGTAGGGTATTTCCTACTTGGTTATTATTTATCTAATTTTGATATTTCGAAAAAATGGAGAAATATTTCTTACATTGGAGGATTTGTAGGATTTATTAGTACATTCTTTATTACTTATTACTATACAGTAAAAGCAAATGGACAGTTAGAGCAGTTTTGGTACGGATACTTTGCGCCAGGCGTTGTACTGATGGCAATTGGATTATTTGTATTTTTCAAATATGCTTTCCAAAAATCAGAAAGAGAATTACCATTGTTATTCCGTTTTATAAATCAAGCAAGCCTTGGAATCTATATTCTTCACTTCTTCTTATTAAATAACTTGTTGTATATGGTTTTCCCTAAGGTAAATGAGCGTGTGCATGCAATATTGGCAATACCTATTAATGTAACGATTACAATTGTTCTTAGTATGGCAATTACGTTAGTATTGCAAAGAATACCAGTTGTGAAAAAACTAGTTCCGTAAAAAATGAATATGGTATAGATAGGGCAGACTTATTATTAAGGCTGCCCTTTACTATTTTAAAATTATATTTAGATAAATTTAGGTTTAAACGAATTAAAAACAGTGGATTAATATAGTATCTTACTATAGTCTAAAGTGAGGCATGAAGAACATAATAGGTTAAATATAAAATCAAATGAGGTTAATATATGAGTAAAAAAAGCTTTAGTAATTATGCATTAAGTAAAGAAGTAAGACGAGCACTTACTGGTTTAGGATATGAGCATCCAACAGAAGTGCAAGGAGAGGTTATTCCAGTTGCGTTGCAAAAGAAGGACCTTGTTGTAAAGTCACAAACGGGAAGTGGAAAAACGGCTTCGTTCGGTATACCACTTTGTGAAATGGTAGAGTGGGAAGAAAATAAACCACAAGCATTAGTTTTAACACCAACAAGGGAACTTGCTGTTCAAGTGAAAGAAGATATTACGAATATAGGGCGATTCAAAAGAATTAAAGCTGCTGCAATCTATGGTAAATCTCCATTTGCGCGTCAAAAATTAGAGTTAAAACAAAAGACGCATATTGTAGTAGGGACTCCAGGACGTGTGTTGGATCATATTGAAAAAGGGACTCTTTCTTTAGATCGATTGAAATATTTAGTGATTGATGAAGCAGATGAAATGCTAAACATGGGTTTTATCGATCAAGTAGAGGCAATTATTGATGAATTACCTACAAAAAGAATGACAATGCTATTTTCAGCAACCTTACCGGAAGATGTTGAAAAGTTATCCCGTACATATATGAATGCACCAACTCATATTGAAATTAAAGCGGCTGGGATTACAACAGATAAAATTGAACATAGACTTTTTGAAGTGAGAGAAGAAGAGAAGCTTTCACTTCTTAAAGATGTAACAACGATTGAGAATCCAGATAGTTGCATTATTTTTTGTCGTACACAAGAAAACGTAGACCATGTATATAGACAGCTAAAACGAGTTAATTATCCTTGTGACAAAATACATGGTGGTATGGTACAAGAAGATCGTTTTGAAGTTATGGATGATTTTAGAAAAGGAAAATTCCGTTATTTAGTAGCAACTGATGTAGCTGCGAGAGGAATTGATATTGATAATATTACACATGTTATTAATTATGATATTCCATTAGAAAAAGAAAGTTATGTACATCGTACTGGAAGAACAGGACGAGCTGGTAATAATGGAAAAGCTATTACATTTATAACGCCTTATGAAAATAGATTTTTAGAAGAGATTGAGGAATATATTGGGTTTGAAATTCCAAAAGAACTGGCCCCTTCAAAAGAAGAAGTTATAAAAGGGAAAGCAGTATTTGAGGAAAAGATATATGCTAAACCAATTATAAAGAAAGATAAAAATGCAGATATAAACAAAGGAATTATGAAATTGTACTTTAATGGCGGAAAGAAAAAGAAAATTAGGGCGGTAGATTTCGTCGGTACAATTGCTAAAATTCAAGGTGTTTCCGCTGAAGATATAGGTATTATTACAATACAAGACAATGTTTCATATGTTGAAATATTAAACGGAAAAGGGCCACTTGTTTTAAAGGTCATGAAGAATACGACGATAAAAGGTAAACAATTAAAAGTTCATGAGGCAATTAAGTGAGGGTAACTATCCACTATAAAGGTGGATAGTTTTTTATTATTCATATAGAGGTATAATAGCCAATTGTTTTCATAGGGAAATTAGCTAATAAATTAATTATATTTGAAGGTAACCAATAGAGAGAGTAATTCATAATGAGCTTGAATAATCTCTATTGACGATTTTTTTAAAACATAATAGTATTTTCATTTGATTTTTTTCAATAACGAATGTGAAAATCAGGTATAATTTTAATAATGTAATTTAAAGATATATAGAAGTAAGGACGGTGTTTCATTGATGAATTTGATTGGGGATAAGCGAAATTTGAATTGGCTTCATTTTTATTTGTTCTTAGCAATTTTTGCTTCTCTTTTATTACGTATATATTTAGCATTTCATTTAGAAGGATACGAACGAGATCAACTATTTTTCGTGGATTGGATGAATACTGTAGGTAAATATGGACTAGGTGATGTGTATGCACATGGGGATTTAGTAAACTATCCGCCATTTTTCTTAGCTCTTTTAGGTATTTATGGAGATATATTGTCATTTTTAAATATACATGTGGAAGCTGCGGGTGTTTTAATTCGAATCCCGTCCATTGTATTTGAAGTAGTAGCTATTATTATTTTTGCTATAGTTTCTAAAAGAATAGACAATTCGATTATGAGAGCAGCATTAGTAACATTTTTTGCCTTTAGTCCAGCCGTTATAGTGGATGGAACTATTTGGGGGCAAGTAGATATGCTACATAGCATATTGATGGTTAGTTCAATTTTATTATTAATGTCTAAGCCAACTTGGTCTGGTGCTATTTACGCTATAGCACTACTAGCTAAATTTCAATCAATCGTAATTGCCCCTGTTTTTGCTATGTATTTCTTAAAAATCATTTGGGAAAAAAAAGAAGGCAAGCAATTAACCAAATTTGTAATCGGGTTCTGTATTCCTTTATTACTATTCGGTCTTTATTTCGCAGCGTATGGAACATTTATCACGATGTTAAAACAAGCATATTTAAATGCGGTAGGTACGTTCCCAACAGTAACTGTATTTGCTATGAACATTTGGTATTACGCAATTGGTACGGATCCTAATACAGTGGATACGATTCAAATTTTACCGCATATTACATTGAAAACAGTTGGATTAATACTCTTGTCTATTGCGGCAGCGTTGACTTGTCTGTATATCTTTTTCCATCGTCACATGAATACAGCGGTTCTATTAAAAGCTGCGACCTTTATAAGTTTTGCGTTCTTTATGTTACCTACGCAAATACATGAGAGATACGCTTTCCCAGCGTTAGTATTTGTCATCTTTTTACTACTATATGAAATGAAGTGGACAGGAATAGCTTTAGGATTAACGTTAACAATCTTTTTAAATATAGTAATGGTTCTGTACGCGGGCTTTAATACAAATATGGGAATGTTTATTGTTATTATTAATGTTTTCATTTTTTATGCTATGTGTAAATTATTAGTAAAAGAGTATTATGATCGCTTTGAATTGTTAATAAAGAAGCAGTAAAAATTATAATTTTAGGGGAGGTACATTTTGCTAATATGCAGAATGTACTTTTTTTATTGAAAGAGTAAAATTCCAATAGAAAAATCAAAGATGAGAAGATACTTAGAAGCATAATTTCTAAAATACTACAATCATTCAGATAGTTGAAGTTAATAAAACGCTACCTAAAAGTAGGTAGCGTTTTATGGTTATTAGGATTCTTTTAAATCGTCAATTAACTTCTCAGCTAAGCGTCTATACATATTACTCATCGACACGAATGATGTTAGTAATAAAAACTTCTCTAAGTTTTGATCTTCTAAGGAAGAAATCTCACTTACTTCTGAAATACGGTTATTTACTTCTTGTTTAAAGCTTTGGACGTTGTTTTCGGTAAGAGAAAGATAATCTTTATATAGCATATTTAATTCGAATGAATCATCGCTTAATAAGGATTCATTTATATTTTCTAAGGAGCTTTTTATGTCATTAATGGAAAGAGCCCCTTTTAATTGATAAATTAAGCTGATTAAAATCATATGCTCTTTTGAGTATTTTTTATTTTTGATTGGAATAAACAATTTCCCTTTTGCATAATTGTTAATCATTGTTTTTGTTAATACTTTTTCATCATCAGTTCTTGTTGTATCCGCATAAGTATTTTCAAATAGTTGGACAACCTGGTCTACATACAAGTCGACATTTGGAATATCCTCGAGTGTAATATTTTTTTCTAAATGTAATGTTTCAAGCAATTTATTTATATTTTCCACGTAGAACCCCTCACTTTTATAACTTAGTGGAGCATAATGTTTAGTTTATCTCTAAATATGGTATTACGAAACAAATGAATTGTAAATGTTGACCTCTAATAATAATGCGTATATAATTACATGTAGTTATCAAAACTACATGTAATTATATGAGGGGTGTTTATATGAATGCGTATATAAGAGAACCGGTTAATGCTTTTACCCACTTGGGAGGAGCTGTATTATCATTTGTTGCATTATTAGCTATGCTTGTAAAAGTTTCTGTTAAGATGCCATCTTTTGCGGCAATTACAGCTGTTATGTTGTTTGGAATCGGAATGATGGTTCTGTATACAGCATCAGCTGTATATCATAGTGTTGTAGCCAGTGAACGTGTTATTTATTTCTTTAGGAAGCTCGATCACTCTATGATTTTTATATTGATTGCAGGTACATATGCACCATTTTGTTTAATTACATTACATTCCGCAAACGGTTTATTATTATTTTGTTTAGTCTATGCAACTGCCGTTTGTGGTATTGTTTTTAAAATGTTTTGGTTTAGTTGCCCGAGATGGTTATCAACAGCAATTTATATTACAATGGGCTGGTTAATTGTTCTGTTCTTTGCACCGTTAGCTGCTAACTTAAGTGCAGGAGGTATAGTGCTCTTAGTGCTTGGAGGCATTTTTTATACAATTGGTGGATTTATTTATGGAACAAAGCTAAAGTGGTTAGAGTTTAAACATATGGGGCATCATGAAATTTTTCACGTGTTCGTGTTATTGGGAAGCCTTGCCCACTTTTTAAGTGTATATTGCTACGTAATTTAACAATATAAAATTTCCAAGTGATTTTTATTCTTCTTGATTAATAAAAAAAGATATAGACACATATGTATGTTGAAGAGTTGCATAACTTAAAGGTTATGTGGCTCTTTTTTTATAAATAATAATTAAAAATATTTTTAGAATTATCAGTCTATTCGTGGTAGGATAGATGTGTATTGAGGTTATAAAATTTTATAATTAATAATCAGTGGGGGACTATATATGGCGATACTTATAACGGGTGGAGCAGGATATATTGGTAGTCATACATGTATAGAATTATTAAATAATAATTATAAAATTATAGTCGTAGATAATCTTTCAAATAGTTCAATCGAGTCTTTAAACCGAGTAAAAGAAATAACAGGGAAACAATTTGAATTTTATAAAGAAAGTGTTTTAAATCGTGAAAAAATGAATGAGATTTTTTTGAAAAATAATATTGAAGCGGTTATACATTTTGCTGGATTTAAAGCAGTGGGGGAATCGACTACAATTCCTCTTGCATATTATTATAATAATATAATAAGTACAATCGTACTATGTGATGTGATGCAGAAACATAATGTTAAAAAATTTATTTTTAGTTCATCTGCAACTGTATATGGAATTCCAAAAACATCACCAATTACAGAAGAATTTCCGCTGAGTGTGACAAATCCGTATGGGCAAACAAAACTAATGATTGAGCAAATTATGCGTGATGTAGCAAAAGCTGATGATGAATGGAGTGTTGCGTTACTCCGTTATTTCAATCCATTTGGAGCACATAAAAGTGGCCGTATTGGAGAAGATCCAAATGGGATTCCGAATAATTTAATGCCATATGTAACGCAGGTGGCGGTAGGTAAGTTAAAGGAGTTAAATATATTCGGAAACGATTATCCAACAAAAGATGGGACAGGTGTCCGTGATTATATTCACGTTGTTGACCTTGCAAAAGGACATGTGAAGGCACTTGAGAAAGTACTTGAGACGAAAGGAATCGAGGCATATAATCTTGGCACAGGTAAAGGGTATAGTGTATTGGAGATGGTAAAGGCTTTTGAGAAGGTTTCGGGTGAAAAAATACCTTATAAAGTGATAGGGCGTCGTCCTGGTGATGTAGCAATATGTTTTGCTGATGTATCTAAAGCGAAACGAGAATTAGGATGGGAAGCGGAATATGGGTTAGAAGAGATGTGTGTAGATTCTTGGAGATGGCAAGTAAATAATAAAAATGGCTATCAAATGATTTAAGGTAGTTAGTAAAGTATTCTCTTATTATTTTGTAGGATATTTTATGTATATAATAAATTGTATTCTTTATTATACTACTTGAGATCAGTAATATGTTCACTTTAGGAAAGAGAACATATTACTGATCATAGCGTTTGAACAGCAATTTGTTCTATATCAATTTTAGATAGAGGAAAGAACTATTAATGAATGCGAACAAGTTGTTTATGATACACCGTATTACCTTCTTGGCTTGTATAAGGCGGTACGCTTCGTCCGAAACAATTTGCAATAATATTGGAGTGAGTAGGATAAGAAATACGAATTTCATACAAATTAATAGCTTCATCTAAATTAGCATAAAATACTGCTAGATTGTTGCCTTGTAAAAGGTATGGAAATTCTACAACTGTATCTTCACCAATAAATACAGGTAATTTTACAGGACTAGAATAGTTAGACCAATCCCAAACCTCTATATTTATATAGTGTGCATAATATGCATCTAAATTTACAATGTTTATTACTGCTGAAACTGTTGCAGGCTCTCTTGTTAATACACCTGTTGAATGAATAACAGCTTGATGTGGATAATGAGGAGGCATAAATATCAGACCTTTCTAATTTAATATGATTTTACAATATTCTATGCAGATCATTGATAGAATGAAATAGGGAAAAAGTATCATTCTATTAATTTTTTATAGAAATAAAAAATGTAATGTTGAATAATATTCCAATACTTGTATCATTGGTAAAGTGCGTTTATAATCAAATAATCCTATTAGCTTTCTAATTGCATTACGCATTATTGAAAGCGTTTTTATTATGTGATACATTGCGATGGACATGATTACTGTATGACATGTATCAAAGGGATTTTTTTATCGTTTTTTAAGGTAGGAAGTCTGACTTATTTTCGAAAGAACTTTGTATGGAGTTGGAAGTAAGAAGGAGAATAAGGAATAATATAATTTTTACAAGATGGGGAGGGACAGTGTGGAAATGTAAGGTTTTCACATGAGAATATATGGGTTATGTAGGATTATTACTTTCGGGTGCAGCTTTGTTTTTAAATAGTCTTGTTATATTAGGAAAAGCAGAGATGAAAAGTGCGGGTGTTTTTAATTTATTTGTGGGTGCACTACAAATTATTATCCCGTTCTATTTAATCATGATTTCTGACCAAAGCAATTGGACAGTGTATTCATATGCAGCTACTTTCTTATTTGGATTAACCTATTTATATGTAGGTGTTACCTTTATAAAAGGAATGGATAGTAGCGGTCTAGGGTGGTTTTGTATTTGGGTAGCAATCATTGCTCTATTTTATATGGTTGTTTCATTTGTTCAATTCCACGATGTTGTTAATGCGTTAACGTGGTTTATGTGGGCATTACTTTGGTATTTATTCTTTGTATTAAATACACAAAAAAAGAATATCAATCAATATCTTGGAAGGATTGCCTTCGTACAATCATGGGTAACATTGACGTTGCCTTCACTCTTTTATTTTATGGGAGTATGGGGAGAGGGATTCGTATATGAGCTATGGGTTTATGTATCCGTAATTTCTATTTTATACTTCTGTTATTGTATTTATAAATATCGAGTACGTTAATATATTTTCTGTAGAAAAGCATGGAATCGTTAAACTAATTCCATGCTTTTTATATATTAGCATTTATAATAGAGAGGTAGTATTTTACAATTTATCACAATGGGGATGATGAAGTTGAAAAAAGTATTGGTACTAGGGGGAACAAGATTTTTTGGTAAACATTTAGTAGAAGCACTTTTGCAAGATGGACACGATGTAACGATTGCGACGAGAGGAATTACGGAAGATTCTTTTGGCTGTGCAGTAAAAAGATTTGTTGTAGATAGAGAAGACGAAAAACAATTAGCAGAGCGTCTAGAAGATAAAAGTTATGATATCGTATACGATAATTTATGCTATAGCTCGAATGCAGCGAAGATAATATGTGAAGTGTTACGAGGAAAAACGAAGAAATACATTATGACATCTTCAATGGCTGTTTATGAGCCAGCACTAGGCTTGTTAGAAGAGGACTTTAATCCGTACGAGTATGAAATCGCGTATGGAGATAGAACTGACTTCAGTTATAGTGAAGGTAAGCGATTAGTCGAAGCAGTTGTATTTCAACAGGCAACATTCCCAGTTGTTGCAGTGCGTTTTCCAGTTGTTATTGGAGAAAACGATTATACGAAAAGGTTACAATTTTACGTTGAACATATTATGAGGCAAAAATTTGTCGCCGTGAATCATCTAGATGGAGAGTTGTCATTTATACATGAAGAAGAAGCAGGAGAATTTTTAGCTTGGTGCGGGATGAAGGACATAGAAGGGCCAATTAATGCTTGTAGCAACGGGGCAGTTTCTACTCGAGAAGTTATTCATTTCATAGAAGAAAACACGGGAATAAAAGCACTCGTTCAAGAAGTAGGAGATAATGTAGCGCCTTATAATGAAGTGATTAATTGTACATTACATAATGGAAAAGCTAATGAATTAGGATTCTCGTTCCGAGAGTTGAAAATAGAAATAGAAAAAGTATTACGTTATTACATACATGCAATGAAATAATCATAAATCCCCCGGTGGCAATCCGGGGGATTCTGGAGGATTTCGACAATACTAATTTTACATTACTAAATTTACCTTATACGTACGACTAATGTTTTTGTGATTGAATTGCTTGTAAATACTTTTCATTTACCCGGTCCCAGTTCACGGTATGCCACCAATTGGTAACAAATTCTGGACGGCGATTTTGATACTTTAAATAATAGGCATGTTCCCATACATCGATGACGAGTAATGGAATCTTACCTTCTTGCAAAGGTGTATCTTGATTGGGTGTACTCATAACAGTAAGTTCTTCACCATCAAGGACAAGCCATCCATATCCACTTCCAAAACGGCTAATTGCTGCTTTGGATAGTTGATCTTTTAAGTTGTCAAAGGTATTGAAGTAATAATCAATTACTTTTGCAACGTCTCCATTAGGCTCGCCGCCACCTCGTGGGCTCATTACTTCCCAAAAAAGACTATGACAATAATGTCCACCACCGTTATTTCTGACAGCTGTAACAATTTCCTTTGGTAAAATTTCTAAATTACATAGTAATTCTTCTAAAGATTTATTATGTAATTCCGTATAGTTTTCTAAAGCGGCATTCAAATTACTTACGTATGTCGCATGGTGCTTCCCATGATGAATAGAAAGTGTGTTGCTATCGATATATGGTTCTAGCCCATCATAGTCATATGAAAGTTTTGGCAATTGAAATGAAGACATAACATTCCCTCCTTTCGTATTAAAAGTTGGTATAGGTAAAAATATTTTACCTGAGTCAAAAATACACTTATTTTTTATGTAAGTCAATAGCAATGTCTTTAATTTTCTGAAAAATATTACAATAAAAGTAACACTTCGACTTTTATTTGTGACTACTATCCTTTTTGCTTATACTGTAAAGTAGTAACGTTTTGTTGAAATAGAAGGAGATCGTTTATGAGTAAAACGAAACAATTAATCGAGGAAGCGAGTCATTTTATTACGATTTGCTATAAAGAGCTGAATAAAGAACAATTCATAGAAGAGCGCGTGAAAGAAATTCAAGTTGAGATAGAGAAGACGGGGACGTATGAGCATACATTTGAAGAACTTGTTCATGGATCGCGAATGGCATGGCGCAATAGTAATCGGTGTATCGGAAGACTATTTTGGAGTAAGATGCACATATTAGATGCACGTGAAGTAGATGATGAGGAAGGTGTATATAATGCATTAATTCATCATATTAAATATGCAACGAACGACGGAAAAGTGAAACCAACAATTACAATTTTTAAGCAATATCAAGGTGAAGAAAATAATATACGAATTTATAATCACCAATTGATTCGATATGCAGGATATAAAACAGAAAGGGGAGTAATCGGTGACTCCCATTCCACTACATTTACGGATTTTTGTCAGGAACTTGGCTGGCAGGGAGAAGGTACGAATTTCGATGTATTGCCACTTGTATTTTCCATAGATGGGAAGGCACCTATATATAAAGAAATTCCGAAAGAAGAAGTGAAAGAAGTACCAATTGAACATCCAGAATACCCGATTTCGTCGCTTGGAGTAAAATGGTATGGGGTTCCAATGATTTCAGATATGCGCTTAGAAATTGGTGGTATTTCCTATACAGCTGCTCCGTTCAATGGATGGTATATGGGAACGGAAATTGGTGCGCGTAACTTAGCGGATCATGATCGTTATAATTTACTTCCGGCAGTTGCAGAGATGATGGAGTTAGATACATCGAGGAACGGTACGTTATGGAAAGACAAGGCACTAATTGAGTTGAATATTGCTGTATTACATTCCTTTAAAAAACAAGGAGTTAGTATTGTGGATCACCATACGGCTGCACAACAATTTCAGCAGTTTGAGAAGCAAGAAGCTGCTTGTGGACGGGTTGTAACAGGGAATTGGGTGTGGCTCATTCCGCCGTTGTCGCCAGCTACTACTCATATTTATCATAAACCGTATCTAAATGAAATTTTGAAGCCGAATTTCTTTCATAAATGATATTTAGTATAGGGGTTTCTTCTGCAAAATATAATTTTTTTTAATTACTGTTACGTAGCAAATGGAAGCCTTTACTATCGGTTATTTTTGGAAGGGTCTTTTTGAACCAAGGAGTTCCTTATGTTATAATCAAATTTCTGTTTCGAAGACCTTATAGAAATATAAGGTCTTTTGTTTTGCTGTTTTATGTAATAGGAATAGAAATTTTCTTTTAAATAAGGGATTTAGCATATTTTTAGGGACAACATAAGTGTGTAGAAAATCGATAAATTATTATACTTATATAATTATTGTGTTTTGGGTGTAAACGATACAACATAATAAAGTTGTTTTTTTAGATTGCTGAGGAAGGAGGAAGTGTAAATGAGGATGAAGAGTCGGAAAACGGATTGGCCTGTATTTCTTATTAGTGGTGGCTCACTTTTATTATTTGTAATTGCAGTTATTTTAAATAAAAGTTACGTAGAGGGAGTCATTAATAGCAGTTTTGCGGCTTCAATTAAATATTTTGGTGCCTTTTGGCAAGTTTTATTAATTGGTACATTTGTTGTGGCTATGTGTATGGCGTTCTCGAAATATGGGAGAGTTAAACTTGGGGGGCTAGAAAAACCTGAGATTAGTACGACAAAGTGGCTCGCTATTATTATGTCTACATTACTTGCCGGAGGTGGCGTTTTTTGGGCAGCGGCAGAGCCGATGTACCACTTGATGACGGTGCCACCAATACATGAAGGTATATCTGCTGGAACGAAAGAAGCGGTAATGCCTGCTTTAGCACAAAGTTATATGCACTGGGGTTTCCTGGCTTGGACGATTTTAGGTACAATTAGTGCGGTAGTTATGATGTACGGACATTATCATAAAGGCATGCCGCTAAAACCTCGAACGCTTTTATATCCTATTTTTGGAGAGAAATTGCGAAAGAGTTGGCTTGGAACAATGATCGATGTGTTTGCAATTATTGCGGTAGCTGCAGGGACAATTGGTCCAATTGGATTTTTAGGACTACAAGCAAGTTATGGATTACAAGCATTGTTTGACATTCCTGATGTGTTTACTACTCAATTAGCTATTATTGTTTGTGTAGTAGCTGTTTCTACTATATCTGCGGTAACAGGAATTGATAAAGGGATTCAAATTATAAGTAATTTAAATGTTAGGTTAGCAGTTCTATTAATGGTATTTGTATTACTGTTTGGACCAGGTGGATTTATTATCGATTCATTTGTTTCTTCGTTTGGGTTTTATATAAATGAATTTATTCCAATGAGCACATATCGTGGGGATACAGGTTGGTTAGGATCGTGGACAATCTTTTTCTGGGGATGGTTTATTGGATATGGACCAATGATGGCAATTTTAGTGAGCCGAATTTCAAGAGGAAGAACAATCCGAGAAATCATCGTTGCAATTGGAATTATTGCACCCATTATTACAACATTTTGGTTTACTATACTAGGGGGATCAGGTGTGTTTTATGAGTTAATGAATCCTGGTTCTATCTCGGTGGCATTAAGTGAGTCGGGTATGCCGGCGGCTATGATTGCAATTACGCAGCAATTGCCACTTTCTAATATTATTGGACCTGCGTTTCTTTTATTAACAATTTTATTTGTAGTGACAACAGGAGATTCAATGGCTTATTCCATTTCAATGGCAGTGACTGGAGATGGAGATCCTAGAATTAGTTTGCGAGTTTTTTGGTCGCTTATTATGGGCGCAGTTGCAGCGATTCTTTTATACATGGGTGAGGGAAGTATTAACGCCTTACAATCCTTCATTGTAGTGACGGCTGTTCCTGTATCCATTCTGTTATTCCCAATGTTATGGTTAGCGCCTAAAGTTGCAGGGGAATTAGCATTAAAACAAGGTATTGTAAAAGAAGAAGATAAAACTTCCTTCTTGTTTCAAAAAGCTAGTAAATCAAAATAAAGAATAAACAAAATGATTGTATGTTTTATTTTATAATAAAGCAGATTATTTTATATAAAAAGAGGAAGCATTTTATTTGAGATGCTTCCTCTTTTCTATTTACCCAACTACTTTCCCTGAAGGGGATAGTACTCGAACAAACATTTCGTATAGTTTTAAGCTATTCTAATACTTTATCTTTCGTCTCTGGGACACATAATAGCATTGTAACTAAACCTATTGGATAGATAATGAAGATGAGAGATAGTGCGCCCATTAAATTACCACCTGCAGCAAGTAATCCGATAATAACAGGTCCAAATCCAGCTAACCCACGTCCTGTACCGAAAATAAAGTTTTCTGCTGTCGAGCGAGCTTCAGCAGGATAGTTTTCAGCTAAAATTGCTCCGAATCCTCCCATCATGCCATTTGCAAAGAATCCAAGCAATGCACTTCCCCATAACAATAATGTTGAGTCTGTGAATAAGAAGAAGTAAATGAGACAGTATATAGTACCACCGACATAATAGATTGTAAAAGTTTTACGGCGACCAATTTTATCGGCTAGAATACCAAAAGTTGCAATTCCAATTAGCATGCCGATTGTAGAGATGAACATCCAACCGCTCGCTTTTGCTAATGTGTAGTTATATTTATTCGCTAAAATAGTTGGCATCCATGTGAAAATTCCATAATAGCCGAAGTTCTGGATGAATGACATAATAATAAGACCAATTGTTGTTATCGTTACCTTTTTATTTGCAAATAACTTTCGAAGTGGGAACTTTTTTATTTGCTTGAGTTGTTCTGCTTCAGTAGTTGTTAAATTACCTTCAGCTTCTTTTTGTAACAATTCTTTTTTGTATCGTTGTTTTTGTTCCCATATTTTCGGTTCACTTAAACTTTTGCGGACATAGACAGCTAGTAGAGCTGGAATGAGTCCAAATAAGAAAACAGCTCTCCATCCGAAATGCGGGACGATAAATGCTGGAAGGAGTGAAGCGACTAGTACGCCAAATTGCCATCCAAGTGCAACAACTGATGTTGCCTTAGCGCGCATTTCTTTAGACCATGTTTCAGTTACGATGGCCATTCCAATTCCAAATTCACCACCAACTCCCATTCCAACTAAAAAGCGCAGAATTAATAATTGCCAATAATCTGTTGCGAAATAAATGAGTGCGGTTGCTAGTGAAAATAGTAAGATTGTGAAGGCCATCGTACGGATACGCCCAAATAAATCAGCAATAAATCCAAATAAATAAGATCCGATTAGCATTCCTATTGTGGTAGCTAATGTTAAGTTTCCACCTTCAACAGGGCTTAAATGAAATTCTTTTAAAATGTAGACAAGTACGAAAGATAAGAGCAACATATCTAAACCTTCTGCCGCATATCCTAGCGCAGAACCAAATAATGTTTTATATCTTTTCTCTTTCGTCTCCTCTGTTGTTGATTGTACATCAGTAGTGACGTTCATCATTACTCCTCCTTATTTTCTTCTACAGTCGCTATGGAAGAATAACAAAAGGCCTTCTCACCTGATATGATGAGAAGGCCAAAAAAGCATACGTATTCCTAAAAAAGGCCATACGTATAGTATATTCCGACTTCCTTCTCAACCTCACGGGGTTGGGTTAAAGGACTGTATTATATTACTTTATTTTTAGCACTCTTCTATTAGATTGTCAAATAAAGAAGGAATTGTTATGTGTAAAATATTTCAAAAGGTATGTCATTCTTCTTGACGCCCACTTCATTATCTTCCCATAATAAAACTAACGAATATAAAAAAGGAATGAATCAAAGATGCTAAATTTAGTACTTATGATGATTGAACGCGTTGGTCTTATTGTTATTTTAGGATTTTTACTCTCTCATATTAAAACATTCAGGCGCCTTCTTCATAGACAAGATGGATATGTAGATAAGTTTAAGCTTATCGGTATTTTTTCAGTGTTTACAATTGTAAGCAATTACACTGGAATTGAAATAGCAGGGAATACAATTATGAATGAAAATTGGCTACAAGGTGTTTCTTCATCGAGTACAATTGCGAATACACGTATTATGGGTGTTGGAATTAGTGGATTACTTGGCGGACCTATCGTTGGAATTGGAGTAGGATCGATTGCGGGTATTCATCGTTATATGCTTGGTGGAACGACAGCGCTAAGTTGTGCAATCTCGTCAATTTTAGCGGGAGTTATAACGGGATATATTGGATACATTTTTAAAAAATATAATCGTACAATTACGCCTAAATTTTCAGCGTTTTTAAGTGTGTTTATCGTTTCTTTAGAAATGATCATGATCCTATTAATTGTAGAGGATGGAATTAGTATTGTGAAAACAATTGCGATACCGATGATCCTTGTAAATAGTTTCGGGAGTTTTATTTTACTTTCTATGATACAAGCTATTTTGCGTCAGGAAGAAAACGCGAAAGCTCTGCAAACACATAAAGTATTACGAATTGCTGATAAGACATTGCCATATTTTCGCCAAGGATTAACAGAAGAGTCTTGTAAACATGTGGCACAAATTATTCACCGTTTTACGGGAACGGATGCGGTATCCTTAACAGATACAGAGAAAATATTAGCTCACGTTGGATTAGCATCAGATCATCATATTCCTTCACACAGTTTAATAACAGGTTTATCGAAAGAGGTTTTACATACAGGGAAAATAATGAAAGCGAAATCACGTGAGATTATTAATTGCCAACATGAAGGCTGCCCTCTGCAAGCAGCTATTGTTATTCCATTAACTTCACATGAAAATACGATAGGGACATTAAAACTGTATTTCAAGAACTCTAACCAGTTAAGTCGTGTTGAAGAGCAACTAGCAGAAGGATTAGCAAAAATATTTTCCACGCAGCTTGAATTAGGTGAAGCTGAGTTGCAAAGCAAATTATTACAAGATGCAGAGATAAAGGCATTACAAGCACAAATTAACCCGCACTTTTTATTTAATGCGATTAATACAGTATCAGCTTTATGCCGAACAGATGTAGAAAAAGCAAGGAAGTTATTATTACAGCTTAGCGTGTATTTTCGTTGTAATTTGCAAGGGGCACGTCAGTTGTTAATTCCGCTAGAACAGGAATTAAACCATGTACATGCATATTTATCATTAGAACAAGCGCGTTTCCCAAATAAGTATGAGGTGAAGATGTACATTGAGGAAGAGTTAAAGACGACTTTAGTTCCACCATTTGTACTTCAGCTATTAGTTGAAAATGCATTGCGCCATGCTTTTCCGAAGAAACAACCAGTATGCGAAGTGGAAGTGCATGTTTTTGAAAAAGAGGGCATGGTTCACTTTGAAGTAAAAGACAATGGACAAGGAATTGAGGAAGAACGTTTAGAACAATTAGGAAAGATGGTAGTTCCGTCAAAGAAAGGGACTGGAACCGCTTTATATAATATTAATGAACGTCTAATCGGGTTATTTGGGAAAGAAACGATGCTTCATATCGAAAGTGAATTAAATGAGGGGACAGAGATTACTTTTGTTATTCCAAAAAAGGTAGGGGAGGAAGAGCGGATTGTTAAAGGTATTAGTAGTTGACGACGAAATGTTAGCACGTGACGAACTAAAGTATTTATTAGAGAGAACGAAAGAAGTTGAGATAATTGGTGAGGCGGATTGCGTAGAGGACGCATTAGAAGAGCTAATGAAAAACAAACCAGATATTGTTTTTTTAGACATTCAGTTATCGGATGATAACGGATTTGAAATCGCAAATATATTAAAGAAGATGAAAAATCCACCTGCAATTGTGTTTGCTACTGCCTATGATCAATATGCATTGCAAGCATTTGAAGTAGATGCGTTAGACTACATTTTAAAGCCATTTGATGAAGAACGTATTGTACAGACATTAAAGAAATATAAAAAGCAAAAACAAATAAAATTAGAAACGAAACAAGAAGTAAAGAGTGTAGATGTAACGACCGAGATGCATAAATTAGCATTACCAATTGAAGAATCGATTGTACTTGTGAATATTGAAGACATTATATACGTAGGACTTGTGGACGGAAAAGTGACAGTAAAAACGACGAGAGAAACATATGTGACACATGATACACTTGTAATTTTGGAAAAGAAGTTGCCGCAAGCAAGTTTTATGCGTGTCCATCGCAGTTTTGTTGCAAATATTAATCATATTACAGAAATACAACCATGGTTCAATTCTACTTATAATTTAATTATGAAAGAAGGATCAAAAGTACCTGTTAGCCGTACATATGCAAAAGAACTCAAAAAGCTGCTTCGTATTTAAGAAGTAGCTTTTTGTATTTCATATGCCTATTTTTGTAACTAATTTTGTATATTTGACGTTCTGTTGTGTAAACGCTTACAGTTTTGTTTGTATCTTATACAATAAAGGTACCAAATCGAAAGAGGTGGCCAAAATGAGTACGAAAAAAGTATATAGTTTCTTATCACAAGCATTCATATTTTCAGCTATTATGTTAGTTTCTAATATTATTGCAACACATTTACCAATTCCGATGCCCTCATCGGTAATCGGATTAGTCATTTTATTTAGCTTATTATGTTTAAAAGTTATTAAATTGGAGCAAGTTGAATCACTCGGAACAGCTTTAACAGGTATTATCGGATTCCTTTTCGTTCCATCAGGTATTTCAGTTATTAATTCTCTTGGTGTGATGGGACAATATTTTGTACAAATTTTAACTGTAATTGTTGTCGCAACAATTATTTTACTAGCTGTAACAGGGTTATTTGCACAATTCATTTTAGGAAAAGATGACAAAGAAACAAAAGATACGAAAGAATTGAAAGTAGTAAATAAAGGACGCAAGCACGGAAAAGTTGCGTAACCAATTTAGTATATATTGTTAGGAGGTAATGAACATGGCAAGCACAATGACTCCATACTTCGGAATCGTCGTTTCATTAATCGCATACGGAATCGGAACATTATTATTTAAGCATTCAAAAGGATTTTTCTTATTCACACCATTATTCGTAGCGATGGTATTAGGGATTGTCTTTCTAAAAGTAGGTAACTTTACTTTTGAAGAATATAATACTGGCGGCAAAATGATTAGCTTCTTCTTAGAACCAGCAACAATCGCCTTTGCTATTCCATTATATAAACAAGTTGATAAGTTGAAAAAATATTGGTGGCAAATTTTATCGGCTATCGTAGTTGGATCTATTTGTTCAGTAATTGTCGTGTTCATTGTTGCAAAAGCAATTGGTTTAGATACAGCAGTAATGAATTCAATGTTACCACAAGCAGCAACAACAGCAATTGCGTTACCAATCTCTGAAAGTATTGGTGGCATTCCAGCAATTACATCGTTTGCAGTTATTTTTAACGCAGTTATCGTATACGCATTAGGAGCATTATTCTTAAAAACATTTAGAGTGAAGCATCCGATTGCGAAAGGTCTGGCACTTGGAACAGCAGGTCACGCATTAGGAGTGGCAGTAGGAATTGAAATGGGTGAGGTAGAGGCAGCTATGGCAAGTATTGCTGTAACAGTAGTTGGGGTTGTAACCGTAGTTGTCATACCGATGTTTATGCCATTTATTGGATAGTAAAACTTACTTAAAAAATGAGAAAAGCAAGCTATTTGTAGGACAGATTTCTACTGATAGCTTGCTTTTTATGTTACAGTAGTGGTAAGACCTATTTAAACAAAATGTAAGTTTCCTTAAATCTTCATTAATACTGTGTAGAATACATTTTGAATTAGGTCATTGTATTGTAAAATAAGAAGTAAGCTACTATAGACCTGCTAATGTAGGCGTATAATGAGCTTATAAAAATCTTAATATGAATGAATAATTAAAAGTAGAAAAGAGAGAAAAATCTACTTATTAACGTTTTACTTTATAGGACAGGAGAGAGTACTCGTCGATTATGCAAATAAAAAACCTGTTTCAAAGCAAAGGATTTCAGAGGTTACTCGTATTAGTAATACTTGCTCTCGTGTTATACGGGCTACAAAGTATGTTGAATTTAATATTAATTACGTTTATTCTCACGTATTTAATGGATCGATTCCAAAAGTTTATTTCCCGCAAATTAGACCACTTTATGCCCATTAATCGAAAGCTCATCATAGCATTTCTATATGTCATGTTAATTGGTGGAATTGCTATTACGCTATTTAAATATTTACCAGTATTAACGATACAAATTTCACAATTGATTTATCAATTTAACGTATTTTTAAGAAACCCACCAGATAGTGAATTAATTAAGTATGCAGTTAATGCTGTCAATCATATGGAACTTTCGAAGTATGTAGGACAAGGCGTTGACATTCTGTATAAATCGATTACGAATGTTGGGAAATTTGGCCTTCAAGTGTTACTTTCTTTAATTTTAAGTTTATTTTTCTTATTGGAAAAAGCTCGTATCGTTGCTTTTACTGCAAAATTTAAAGAAAGCCGACTTGCAATTTTCTATACTGAAATTGAGTACTTCGGTAAGAAATTTGCACGTTCATTCGGAAAAGTAATCGAAGCACAATTTTTAATCGCAGTTGTTAACTGTGTTTTATCCGTTATTGCACTATGGATATTAGGATTCCCACAATTACTAGGTTTAGCGTTAATGATTTTCTTACTTGGTTTAATTCCAGTAGCCGGGGTGATCATTTCGTTATTCCCACTTTGTATGATTGCTTACAATATCGGCGGTATTATGTACGTTGTTTATATTTTAATTATCGTAACAGTGATTCATGCGCTTGAAAGTTACGTATTAAATCCAAAGTTTATGTCGCAAAAAACAAATTTACCGATTTTCTATACGTTTATGGTATTAATTTTCTCAGAACACTTCTTAGGTGTATGGGGACTGATTATCGGTATTCCAATCTTCATCTTCTTATTAGATGTCTTAGATGTGACAAGTGATGAAATGGAGAAGGATGTTGGAACAAAATAAAGTGAAGTAAAGAAAAAGCATCGGTGTTCGATGCTTTTTCTTTTATAACATTATGTTTCTTATGCCATACTGTAAGGAGAATATAGAATAGGGGTGAAAGAATGGCTGTAAATGAAAAGGTAGAATTAGCTACATTTGCTGGAGGGTGCTTCTGGTGTATGGTTTCGCCATTTGAAGAGATGGAAGGGATTATAAAGGTTGTTTCTGGCTATACAGGTGGTCATAAAGAGAATCCAACGTATAAAGAAGTATGTTCGGAAACGACGGGACATTATGAGGTAGTACAAATTACATTTGACGCAAATAAAATGCCGTATGAAGAGTTATTAAATATATATTGGAGACAAATTGATCCGACTGATATAGGAGGACAATTCCACGACCGTGGACAGTCTTACGAAACGGTGATTTTCTATCATAATGAAGAACAACATAAGAAGGCAGAGGCTTCAAAAGAAGAGCTTGCAAAGAGTGGCCGCTTTTCAAAGCCAATTGCGACAAAAATATTGCCAGCTGCTACATTTTATCCAGCTGAAGAATATCATCAAGGATATCATAAGAAAAATACATTCCGCTATGAGTTATATCGTAAAGGTTCGGGACGAGATGTTTTTATCAAACAACATTGGCCGAAAGATAATGCTCATTTAAAAGAAAAACTAAATGAGATGCAATTTTATGTAACACAGGAAAATGGCACAGAACCACCATTTCGAAATGAGTATTGGAACCATCAACAGGAAGGTCTTTATGTAGACATCGTTTCAGGTGAACCGTTGTTTACTTCTATAGATAAATTTGATAGTGGATGTGGATGGCCTAGTTTTACAAAACCAGTTATGGCAGCAAGTTTGAAAGAAAAAATGGATGTGAGTCATAATATGACTCGTACAGAAGTGAGAAGTAAGGAAGGGGATTCACATCTTGGGCATGTATTTCCGGATGGTCCAGGACCAAATGGCCTTCGTTACTGTATTAATTCTGCAGCTCTTCGATTTATTCCAAAAGAGGAATTAGAAAAAGAAGGCTATGGTGATTTCCTAATCTTGTTTGGAAATAAAAAATAACCTCGCAGTTAGCGAGGTTATTTTTTTGTTATTTTGCTTTTTTCTTTTTAAATTTGCTTAATGCTTCATAAACGATTGGAACAATAAGAAGTGTTAATAACGTTGAACTTGTTAATCCACCGATTACTGTTACACCAAGTCCTTTAGAAATTAAGCCGCTACCTTCAAATCCTAATGCAAGCGGGATAAGGGCCCCGATTGTTGCGATTGCGGTCATTAAGATAGGACGCAGGCGTGTTGCACCAGCTTCTAATAAAGCTTCACGTGTTGATAGACCTTCATTTTCTTTATGAATAACGCGGTCGATAAGCACGATTGCGTTTGTTACAACGATACCGATTAACATAAGCGCACCAATCATTGCAGAGACACTTAACGTTTCGCCAGAGATTAGTAAGGCAACAAGAGCTCCGATAATTGTAAATGGTAGCGAGAATAAAATTGCGAATGGTGCAAGAGCACCGCCAAATGTAACGACAAGAACGAAGTATACAATGGCAATCGCAGCTAACATCGCTAAGCCAAGTTGCTTGAATGATTCTTCAATATCTTTTGAAACGCCGCCCATAGAAACATCCACGCCAGAAGGAAGATCCATTTTATCTACTTCTTTTTGGACTGCAGCAGATGCTTTTGAAACATCATCAGATGTTAGTTTTGCACTTACTTCCACATAAACACGGCCATCGCGGTGTTTCACTGTATTCGAAGTTTCTCCTTCTTTTACAGTCATCACATCTTTCACAGCCACTTCATTACCAAGTGGTGTTGTAATCTTTCGGTTTGTTAAGTCGTCGATTGTTTCATAATTTTGTTTTTCAGCTTCTACATATACATTGACATCTTTACCGTCTTTTTTAATTGTTGTTAGAACAGGGCGATCATGTTGATTAGAAAGTCCCATTCCAATTTGTGCAGCCGTTAGACCCATCTTACTTAGTTTTTCTTGATCTGCAACTAAAGTGTACTCTGCATACGTTTTTGCAATACTAGAGTCTACATCCTTTAAGTCTTTATTTTTCTTCATGATATTTTGAATATCTTTTACGACAGGCTTAATGTCTTCCGAGCTATCTCCGTAAACGTATAGTTTAATTTCGTTACTACCGCCACTCGCTCCGAAATCTTGGTTTTTCCATTCGCCTTTTCCAGACATCTTTTGTAAATCTTTTACGACTTGTTCTTTCTCTTTTTCGAAGTCTTTCGTGTCGTTATCATATTGCACGAAGAACATTGCTTGGTTTGATTGACCAGGACTCATTGGGTTTTCGCCACCTAATGAGAATTGAATTGTTTTGACATTTTTATTATCTTGGAAGTGCTTTTCAGCCTTCGTTGCAATTTTTTCAACGTCTTCTAACGTTTGACCTGGTTCAGGGTTGTACGTTGTAATAATCATTTTTTCTTCTTCAGATGGTAAGAAACTTACACCGATAATTGGTACAAGTGCAAGACTACCTACTAATAGAAGGACAGCGACACTGGATGTAATGATTTTATGATTTAAAGCCCATGCAAGTATGCGTTTATAAATGTTTGCTAATTTACTTGGTTTTTCTTCATGATGTACTTCTTTTTCCCTCATGCTTTCTCTCTTAAATAAGGAATGAGCTAGCATTGGTACAATTGTAACCGCTACTAGTAACGATGCTAATAAAGCAAAGACGATAGTTAAGGCGAATGGTAAGAACATTTCACCAATCATACCTTTTACTAGTCCAAGAGGTAAGAATACAGCAATTGTTACAATGGTAGAAGACATAATTGGGATAAACATTTCTTTCGTCGCTTCACGAATTAAATCTTTCCCGCGCAGTTTCTCTTCTGATAACGACATACGTCGGTAAATATTTTCAATAACAACAATGGAGTCATCGACGACGCGTCCAATAGCGACTGTCATTGCTCCGAGTGTCATAATGTTAAGCGTAATATCCATTTGTTTTATGACTAGTACAGCAATTAATAAAGAAAGAGGTATAGAAACGACAGAGATTAATGTTGTTCGGATATTTCGTAGGAACAGCATAATAATAACAATCGCAAAGATAGCACCAAAAATTGCTTTGCTCAGCATTGTTTCGACTGATTTCTCAATAGGTGCACCTTGGTCGAATGTTGAAATGATCTCTAAGTCTTTATATTTTTTCTCAAGGTCTTTTACTTTATCTTTCACTGCATTTACAACATCAACTGTATTCGCATCAGCAGCTTTCACAATTTGAATTCCAATTGCTTCTTTTCCATTTGTTCGAGAAATAGATTCTGCTTTTCCGACTTCTTTAATGTCAGCAATTTCTTCTAATGTAACTGTCGGAATCCCGTTCATAGCAGCTGGATTCATTTGTGGTGTTTGTGCACCAGCTCCAGCATTTTGACTACCTTGACCGCTCGGTGATGAAGGAATAGCTGGGATTTTTAGTTCTTTTAATGCTTTCATTGTTGTAATATTTCCATCTACAACAACTGATTTTTCCGTGTCTTTAAATGTATATAAGCCAAGTGGTAAAGATACGTCCGATCCTTTAATTACATTTTTTACAGTATCTTCACTTAAACCTAATTCTTTCATCTTATCTTTCTTGAAGACAAGTTGTACTTCATCTACTTGTTGACCTGAAATTTGGACAGATGCGACCCCATCAAGTCCTTTTAATCCTGGAACAACATTTTTTTCTACATTTTCAGTTAAGGCAGCTAAAGATTCATTTTTACTTGCTACGCTTAACGAAATAACTGGGAAGGCATTGAAGTTTACACGTGAAACTTTTGGATCCTTTACGCCTTCAGGCAGTTTCACATTTGCGAGAGCTTCTTTAATTTCTGTTTCAGCCTTTTCCATATTTTTATCAAAATCATATTCTACCTGAATAGAAGATGCGTTTTGAAAAGAGGATGAACTAACAACGTTTACACCACTTAAATTTTGCAGTTGCTCCTCCATCGGTTTGGAAACTTTGTCAGCTACTTCTTCTGGTGTAGCACCAGGGTAAACCGTAGTTACTGTTACAACCGGTGTTGTAATATCAGGAATTGTTTCCAGCTTCATATTCAGCCCAGAATAAATACCTGCAATGGTAACAATAATGGTTAGTAGCCAAACTGCGAACTTATTTTTTAATGAGAAATTAATGATTTTGTTCATGTTTGCGCTCCCTTTTTATCATATTGACCAACTGGTCAGTCTAATACATAATATAACTGACTGATTGGTCAGTCGTCAATGAAAAGAGATGGTATAATAAAGTGGAACTTTAATCAGTGGGGGTTATGTTCATCACCCACTGATTATTAGCCTTCACCAATCGGGCTTTTACGGGCAGTTAAGTTATCTCCCACCTATCTTTCTTGCATTTGCTGAATTTTGAGGTGGGAGTCTTACTGCCTAGCGAATAGTGGGATAAATTCATAATAAGATGCGAGATTGAATTTAGGAGAGACGATATGAAAGAAAAAGAGCGCTTAATTATAGAGATGGCTATGAAGTTATTTGCGACTAAGGGTGTAAATGCGACATCAGTGCAGGAAATTGTGACAGCATGTGGCATATCTAAGGGAGCTTTCTATTTATATTTTAAATCGAAAGATGAGCTTTTATTAGCAACACTTCGATATTACTATGACAAGATTCAAAATAAAATGATGGATATTGATAAAGAATCATTATTACCACGTGAAAAATTTGCAAAACAATTGTATTGCCAGTTTAACGATATACAAAAGCATAAGGAATTTATTATTATGCATGCGAGAGAAAATGCTATTCCTTTTAATAAAGAAGTGGAAGAGTTTATGATGCGGATGAAGTTAGAGTCTCACGCATTTTATAGGAATAGTTTACTGTCTATTTATGGTGATAAGGTTATGCCATATTTATTAGATTTTGTAATTATGGTAGAAGGCATATGCCGTGGATATTTAGAATTGATCATTTTACAAGCTCCAGAAATTGACTTATCTTATGTCTCTGCTTTTATTTTGAAAAGAGTGGACGATTTAGTAGACGGATTGGTAAAATCTTCGGAAGAACCCGTGTTACATGAAGAAAAGCTTGGAGAATTTCTTTGCAAATCAGAGCTTATTAAGGAGCAGGTTAAGGAACATTTTTTAAAAGAAATTATTGTGTTTAAGCGTACATTAGCTGATCAATTAGAAGATGAGGAATTGCTTGTTACATTAGATGTTTTGGAGGCAGAAATGAGATTGCAAAATCCAAGGATCCCGGTCATTCAAGGGATGCTATCTAATTTAGATATATATCCAAATTTAAAAGAATTTCGTTTGAGGCTTATGGGGTATTACAATATAAAAAGGTAACAATGATAGCTTTCATTGTTACCTTTTTTATTATGCATTCACTTTTTCTTTTGTTTGTGTAGTCTCTTCTTGCTCAATATTGATTGTCTCTTTTACGATATAAATTGGACGGTTTTTACTCTCGTCATAAATACGAGCAATATATTGGCCAACGATGCCAAGACCAAGTAACTGAATACCGCTAAAGAATGTAATAGCAACCATAATAGATGCCCAACCTGTTTGCGTACCAGTGCCAATGATTTTTACAGTAATTGTATATAGTAAGACAATTATTGAAACGAGAACTGATAATAATCCTAAAGTCATAACGATACGTAACGGTTTTGTTGAAAATGCAATAATGCCATCTGATGCAAATTTAATCATTTTCTTTAATGGATATTTTGTTTCACCAGCAAAGCGCTCATCACGTTCATATTCAACATACGTTTGGCGGAAGCCAACCCAAGACATCATACCACGGATGAAGCGATTTCGCTCAGTCATTTGATTGAAAACATCAGCTACTTTGCGATCGATGATTCGGAAATCACCAGTATCTTTTGGGATATCGATATCAGACATGTAGTTTAAGAATTTATAGAAATATTTAGCTGTTAAAAGTTTAAACCAAGTTTCACCTTTACGTTGTTTACGTTTTGCATAAACAACCTCATATCCTTCTTCCCATTTTGCAATAAGTTCAGGAATAACTTCAGGTGGATCTTGTAAGTCTGCATCTATAATTACAATAGCGTCACCTTTTGCAGCAGCAATACCAGCTGTAACTGCTACTTGGTGTCCAAAGTTACGTGCGAAATTAACGATTTTTGTACGGTAATCATTTGCTGCAATCTCAGATAAGATTTCCATTGTACGGTCTGTACTACCGTCGTTCACAAAGACAAATTCGTAATTAATATCATTTTGAAGCATAACGGACTTTAAACGGTTATAACATTCCTGTGCTACTTCTTCCTCGAAGTACATAGGAACTACAACCGAAATTAATTTTTGCATGTTGTATCCTCCGTAGTTTTAATAAGTTGTTCAAGTTTAATTAGTAGTCTTTTCAGTTTGGTTGAATGTCCAAATTTTATTAAGGACAAAATTTATAACCATTCCGACACCAATTGCGAAGATTTGTGCAATTAATGCATTAAAGGTAAGTTTATCTACTAATATAAATAAACATAATGTATTAAAAGCCAATACAATTAAATTTACAGTTAGAAATTTAAAGAACATTGACGTACTTTTATTATTAGGTTTAAACACCCAATTTTTGTTCCAATAGTAGCTATTGGCAACACCAATTAAATAGGCAATTGTATTCGCAATAAGGTAGTTCATCCCGAATTTTAATAATATCCAAAAGCTAATAATTGTAATGAGCGTATTAAAGATTCCTACTAAACCAAACTTTAAGAGTTTCTCCATAATAGTATCCTCATCTTTATAAAATATATAAACAAAATAGGAAATGTAGAAAGGTTATTCATACATAACAACTATCAATTATAGCATAGTTTATGCTAAGATGTTATATGTTTTGAGTGGATATCATTTTAGGATATAGAATAAATCTGTCAATAATAAAAAAGGTTACTTTAAATTGGTATAATGGGCAATATGAAAGCAAACATGGAAATCATGGTAATATTAATGTATAGTAGCTGGGAGTGTATTTTTTTTAGGAAATATAATGTTTTCCCGTATAAAGATTTTAAGGAGTGAGTTTTTTGGAACGTTTTTCTGGATTGTTTTCAACCTTTTCTACACGTGCCATATACGGCATTTATAGCTTTTTCGTTGCGATATTAATTTTTGATTATTTTTCGGATACTCAAAAATACAATTATGTAATGATAGTAGTTGGATTCTTACTTTTATGTACAATTGGAAACTTTATACTTAGTAGCGGATCGCTATATCTTGAAAGATTAAATGAAAAAATGTGCTTTTTTGCACTGTTAATTATTTGTCTAGCAGTGAAAACAGCGTGGATTCTTACATATAAGATTGATCCAATTGGTGATTATGAAGCCTTTTTTAATACAGCAAAAGCATTAGGTGACAACTTTGTTATTCATGATAGATACGTTGCATTATTTCCACATATTTTTGGTTATGCTTCATTCTTAAGTATCTTCCTAAAAATATTTGGGGCAAACTTTATGATTCCACCAATTATTAATGTTGTTTTAACTACAATTTCGATGGGATTAATATATTTTATAGCTAGAAGAATTGGTGGAGTGAGAACAGCGATAACAGCAAGTGTTTTATGGATTCTCTTGCCATCACAAACGATGTATAACATGTTTGCACTTTCAGAACCGTTGTATTGTACAATACTATTATTAGCCTGGGCAATTATGATAATTGTTTATGATAAACTTGAAAATATAACGATTGCAAAGGTTCTGATGTATTCAATTCTATTAGCTGCATTACTTGTATTAATAAATATGGCAAGACCAATTGCAGCAGTGCCAATTATAGCCTTAGCGATATGGATGTTTATCATAGATACAAAGCATATCGGAAATAAAAAGCTACTTATTAATAAGGTGGCATATGTAGGGGTTATCATTATTGGATATTTAATGATGTCTTCGGCGGTAAATCATTATGTAACATTACGTTTAGGTGAAGAGATAGCAACAGTGCCGGGATACAATATTCATGTAGGATTTAATAAGGGAGCCTCAGGAACATGGAATCCAGGAGATTCAGCATTACTATATCATTATAGTGGTCAACCAGGATGGAGTGCTCAGGACGTTCAAAAGCAAATGCTTGAAGAGGCGAAAAAGAGAATCAAAAATGATGATATAGATTTCGGGAAACTAATGTATGATAAATTTATTATCTTTTTAGGGAATGATGATCAAGCTGTTAAATATGCAGATCCAATTATGGACCATAAAGTACGCTATACTATAATTTCTAATGTTTTCTATTACTTTTTACTAGTTACTTCACTGTTCGGAGCGTTAGTAGCTATAAAAAATAAAAATAAATCTTCACTTTTAATTATTTGTTTATATGTGATTGGGCTAACAATGGCACAAATGATAGTAGAAGTAGCACCGAGATATCATTATTCGGCTACAATACCTATGATCTTTTTAGCTGCTTTTGGTATTAGTCACATTTACAATAGAAAAAGAGTATAAATAAAAAGGCATGAGCTCAGTATTGCACTGAGCTCATGCCTTTTTTATTTGGCCTTTCTTTTAGACACGAGACGATAAACTACATATAGTCCAGCACTTTGAATGATTGTAAAGCTAGGGATGATAAAGTATCGATATCTTGTTTGATATTCAATTAAGAAGTGAATCGTTATATAACCAATTATTAATAATAAAAATAGTGTGTAATGTGTGTTATTTTGCTTAGTTAATAAGAGATAAAAAGTTGCTAACGTACCAAATAACATAGTTGTAATATATATATATTTATCGTATATCTTAAGGTCTTCTTGTAAGGTAATCATATCATTCTCTGTGTTACTTAGTGTTGCCAGACTCCATACTGGAGCGGAATCATAATCTGCCCACATAATTGTGAATTTATCACCAAATAAAGATAAAACCTTTTGTGGATCAGCTAGTCGTTCTTGAATTAATTTCTTCTCAACGGCTTCTCGTTCTTTTCCAAGTTTAAAGGACATAACATAGTCTACATCTGCTGAAGAATATCCACCTCTTGTTTCGTGATTAAGTCCTACTGTGAATTTCCAGAGAGGATCCCTGTTAGATAGCGGATATTGGGTAATTCCGGCAGATATAAATGAAGAACTTATAATGTAATGAACAAGGTAAAAAATGATGAAAATCCCAGACAATTTTTTTATAGAAGTTAAAATATCCTGTTTTGATTTTCCTAATATACCTTGTAAAAAGACATAAAGGGCTACTGCAATCAAAACTAAAGCGCCAAGTGGACGCATAATATCTCCTAAAGCTAGGCAGATCCCTATAAAAATCCACATATATTTATGGGTTAGGCCTTTTGTAATTAATAAATAAAACCCAAGATAAAATAGAAATGTGGCAATGTGTTGATTCGTTAGTAATGAGCTTAATACAATGCTTGGGATATATAATGCATATAGCAATCCAGCCATTCTTCCAGACCACTCATTAAAAACATATGAAGTTATTTTGTAAATTAGCCATGTTGTTCCTGTGCAATACATTATATTTAAAAGTTTTAGAAGGAAAGGGCCTTCACCGAATAACTTAATAATGAGTGCTTGGTACATTGTAAATCCAAGTTGATAAACCCATGAAGTATAATAGTCATCTTGTGCAAAACTAAAATCGCCTTTAGTGGCTTGAATAGCACTATTGTACATCACTGAAAAATCTGATTCGATAGGAGTAGGAACGTTGAGAACCCAAATTAATCGAACAGAAAAAGCTAAAATAATAAGTGAAACGGTAAATGTAAATGTAGACATATACGTATTAAAAATATACCCAATAAGTAAAAATAGAAGACCTATTATAATAATAATTGGGATTATAATAAAGGACTGTGTGTCGGTTTTTTCTTGGATTACCACTATCGATTGCCACGTTATAGCAGCAGAAATAATTAGACATAGTACTAATAAGCACTTTACAAAAAATGTATTAAGTTTTAGGGGGATTGTGCGTTGCATCACTAAAAACTCCTTATCAAATTGCATGGTTATTTTAAAACGAAATCCCTTTACACATTAAATATTAGTGTAAAGGGATGTTGTTAGGGGATTAAGAATTTTCTTGGGCCCATTTTTCTACATCCCAAGTTTTTGTTATCCAATCTTCATAAAAGTCTGGTTCGTGGCATACAAGAAGAATTGTCCCTTTGTATGCTTTCATCGCTTTCTTCAACTCTTCTTTTGCTGTAACATCAAGGTGGTTTGTTGGCTCATCAAAGAGTAGCCAGTTACTTTCTTCACCCATTAGTTTACATAAACGAACTTTTGCTTGTTCGCCACCGCTTAATTGATTCAGTGGACGAGAGATATGTTCGTTTTTTAAACCGCATTTTGCTAACATTGCACGTACTTGATGTTGGTCTAAGCTAGGGAATGTATTCCAAACATCATCAATTGGTGTTATATTATCAGCTTTTACTTCTTGCTCGAAGTATGATGGGTTTAAGAAGTCACCAAGACTTGTTTTTCCGCTTAATGGTTTAATTTTACCTAAAATCGTTTTTAATAGCGTTGATTTACCGACACCATTACATCCAACAATTGCAATTTTTTCACCACGTTCAATTGTCATTGTTAATTTCGGTAATAATGGATGTGTATATCCGATCTCTACATTTTCCCCTTCGAAGACAAAGCGACTACTTGCACGGCTTTCTTTAAAGGAGAACTCAGGCTTAATAGCTGTTTCAGGACGATCGATACGCTCCATGCGATCAAGTTGTTTTTGACGGCTCTTTGCACGGCCTGTCGTTGAGTAACGGGCTTTATTTTTTGCAATAAAATCTTCTTGCTTTTTAATAAACTCACGTTGCTTTTCATAAGCGTTAATATGTTGGTTTTTATTGATTTCTGCCAGCTCTAGGAATTTCTCATATGTTGCTGTATAACGCGTCATTTTTGTGAATTCTAGATGGAAAATAACATCGACACATTTATTCATAAATTCCGTATCATGGGAAATTAATAGGAATGCATGTGGATATTCTTTTAAATAATTTGTTAACCAATGAATATGTTCAACGTCTAAATAGTTGGTAGGCTCATCTAATAGTAATACTTCTGGTTGCTCAAGTAGTAACTTTGCAAGTAATACTTTTGTACGTTGTCCACCACTTAATGCCGCAACATCACGATCTAGACCAATTGCATCAATTCCAAGGCCGCGTGCTGCTTCTTCAATTTTAATATCTAATAAATAGAACCCACCTGCTTCAAGGGCATCTTGAATTTCTGCCATTTGTTCAAGAAGTTCCTCTAATTCTTCCGGTGTAGCGGTTCCCATTTTTTCTGCAACTTCATTTAAAGCTTTTTCTTTTTCAAATAAAGGTAAAAACGCATCTGCTAATACGTCACGAATCGTGCGACCAGGTGTTAAAATGGTATGTTGGTCTAAGTAACCATAATTTGTACCAGGTGTCCATTCTACACGGCCTTCGTCATGGATAAGCTGACCAGTAATTATATTCATAAATGTTGATTTACCAACACCGTTTGCTCCAACTAATCCAACATGTTCTCCTGCGAGTAAGCGCATGGATACATCTCTAAATAATGTACGATCACCAAATGTATGGCCTAATTTTTCAACAGTTAATAAGCTCATAATATCCTCCGTTCGTTTCTAAATAGTGTCTTGAATCATGATACTAAATTCTTGGATATAATGCTATCATTTCAAAAATATATAATGTAATTGATCAGCAGGGGGGATGCGATTATAAAAGAATGATGGGTTACTTTGTAAGAAATAAGCGATGCAGGAGAAATAAAAAACAAGGTGTAACCATTTAATAAAAGTAGTTACACCTTGCTTTTTATTTTAAATATCCACGAACAATTCCGCGTAAGCGATTTGCGTGGAATTTGCGCTTATCATTAGAAATATTTTGTGTCATACGGAATGTTGCCGCAGCGACAGCACGTAAGAAATAAGGGAATCCATAGTGTAAGCGAATAACTCTACCAAAACCACCAGCATAAGAAACGGCACGTTTTAATGATTGCTCATTAATAATTTCTTCTTTTACAGGATGGTATACGAACAGATCTTTTCTAAATAAACCAGTATAATTTTGTTTCATACCACGTAGTACAAAGTCAGTTTCTTCACCAGCTCCATAAATCGTGCCAGAACCAACACCTAAATCTTCATCAAATGTACCTACATCTTGTACAAATTGTTTTGTGAAGAATAGTGTGAAAGAAGGTCCCATGAATCCATATTTATTATTTAAAATAATGTCTGAATTCGGTGCGTGTATTAAAGAACCTGTGCCTTCCACATTTGTAGTGTTTGTTGAGATGAAATGAACATCTTTATTAGAGTTGAAAGTTTCTAATATACTCTCTAAAACATTTGTTTCATAAATACAATCATCATCTGGAAAAGCGATGAAATCACCATCTGCTACTTTTAAGCCTGCATTTCGAGCTCTCGATAGTCCTTTAATAGGTGTATAAATGTAATGAATAGAAAATTTTTCTTTATATTCATCAAATAAATCAGAGATTGGCGTATCATTTTGATCTACTACGATAAGTTCAAAGTTTTTGTAAGTTTGTTGTTCAAGTGATTTTAGTAAGTCAAGAATATCATCACGTCTGCCACAAGTAGCCATGATTAAAGAAAATTTCAAGTTTAACAGCTCCTTTTAGAGATTGCGTTTAAGCCTTTTTGAATCGTCCTAATATCTTTTCAAGTAGTGAAAAGAGAATTTCATCCTTTGTTATAAAGAGGATAAGGGCATATGTTAATCCACACGTTATTATTACTAGGATAACTTGTAGTATTTGTCCAGATACGAGCATATCAATAACGAATGCTATCGGGACAAATGTTAGTGAATAAAATAGATATTTAAGTTTTTGTATATCGAATAAAGTATAGTTCACTTTTAATTTCTTTTTCACATAAATATATTCAAATGTGATTAAGAAACAATTCGCAATTGTTGTTGTGAAAATTGCGGTTGTTGGTGTAAGTACATGGAAGTATATTAGTGCAATATTGGATGCTAAGTTGATAAATCCGCAAATGAATAAAAATCGCACTAAAATGCTTTCTTTCTTTTTCACATAAATAATTTGATTCGATAAAATGGACTCAATACCGACTGTAATCATATAGAAAGCGAAAACAATTAATGTATTACCAGCCTCAGCAAATTGTTGTCCACCGTAAATAACAACAGCTCCATGAGCAATGAGCATTAAACCAATTGAGGCAGGGAATAGGGTAATGAAATATACTTTTGAAATTTTGTTTAATAATGATTCGTATTCCATTTCAGATGCGTTCCCTGATAAGTAAGACAGTCTTGGAACGGTTACTTGTACAACACTTAACATAAGTGTATTAATAATCATCATAATTTGAAAAGCCATTACGTAATATGCAACTTCTTCTTTTCCAACATATACTCCTAAAACCAGACGATCTAATTGAGTATATAAAATATTAGCATTTGAAAAAATCAAGACTAATAGTAACGGTTTTAAATGAGGAATAATCGTTAAGTCGGAAAAATCAAATTTCACTTGGCGTTTCACATATATAAAGCTAATAGAGTGGTTTAAAAATGTCGATAAGACTAATAAACCAGCAAATGTTTTGTAATCGTCGACCCCATGAATGAAAGAGAAAAGAAGTACGACATAGATTAATCGAACGATAACTGTTTTTTTAGTGATGAAGTCATAATTTTCATATGCTTCATTGAACCATTCCACATAAAACATATTAGATATAAAGTTAAAACCGAAAATAAGAAGAACAGGAAATAGACTTTCATGTCCGAATCCAATATAACTAAAGAGCACAAAGGCTGATAAAGCTAAAATACTAGTTGTGAAGTTAATTACATAGAGACTTGTAAATAACTTAGAAACTTTCTTTTTATCGTTTTTAATTAAGCTAATTTCACGTAAACCATATTGATATACACCAAATACGGCGAACACGAAGAAGTAATTGAAAAAAGTTTCAGCAAGGTTAACGGTTCCAATTGAATTTGCTCCTAATGTTCGATATGCGTAAGGACCAACTAAAATTGGAAGTATAATATTAAACGTGTTGAGCAGTATTTTATAAAAAATATTTGAAGCAATTGATTTCTGCATAATTTCACCTTTCCATTAAAATAATCCAGTTTCATTAAAATACTTGCTATGTCATAGTAAGTTTTTTTGCTAGAGTTAATTTTCTCAATATAATGAAGTGTAAGGTGTTTTCTACACTGTTTACAAATCCTTAAATTGTTTTGTTGACCACCCGTATAAGTGTACCCTACATAAACTTTGTAAAGCAACTGTTGATGGGATAGAAGCGTATTATAAAGTGAAACTTTAATCAGTGGGGTTTTGTTCATCCCGCGTTGATTATCAGCCCTCACCAATCGGGCATTTACGGGCAGCGGGGCTCCTGCCTAACGTCTTTGCTCCAGCCGAATTTTAAGATGGGAGTTTACAGCCCGAAAATAGCGGGATAAATGAGATTTTATCAATTAGAAAAAGTTAATAGCGAGCGGGTATGTATAAAAATATTACATAATATGTGTGAAAAGGAGTAATGGTTGTATGAAGGTATGGAATTGTTTATAAAAAATGAGCGAATATGTGATAGCTATTCGCTCAGAAGATGTTTTAATGGTGGAGGTCTATATACTCCAAGGTTTACTTAAAGTTAAAACTTCAGCCATTTCCTTGCTTTTTACACGCCCTTTTTTTCTACTTTCTGCACGCTCAGAACCAGTTGTGTGTAGCCAATGTTCTTCTTCAGTTTCCGGTAGTACTTGTGGAACAGATGAAGGTTTTCCATCTTTTAATGCAACGAATGTAATGAAACATGTTGCAGCTATTCTACGTTCGCCTGCTAATAAATTCTCCGCAATTACTTTTACGAACACTTCCATCGAAGATTTTCCTGTATAACATACGAATGCTTCGTAACAAACAGAATCTGCTTGGTGAATGGGAGTTAAAAAATCAACAGAATCGATAGATGCTGTTACGCAATGTTTACGGCTATGTCTTGCAGCTGCAATTGAAGCAATACTATCAATTTCTGCTAATAATTTTCCTCCGAAAAGTGTTTGATGATTATTTAAATCATTCGGAAAAACACGTGTTGTTTTAATTGCTTTGGATTCTCGCATGAATTTCTTTTCCATATGGTCAGCCCCTATTTTCTGTTTTCAATCAGAATGACATGTATTGTAAGTGGAGTACAAAAATATTAAAAATCAATAGATATTTAATGAAGTAAAGAATTCCAGAAGAGGGTTAGTAAAACTTCTGTATTTGTATTCATGTAACTGAAAGAAAATTTATCACTATATAAAGTGTAGTGTAAAAGAGGATTCGCTTACATTGCAAGTGAAAAAATTCGGACCCTGTATTTGTCATAGAAATTCCCTATCAGCTGTGTACCTATTCATGATAGAATCGTTTTGTTATGAATGGAAATAGAGGTGCAATGGACATATGAATCATATACAAACAAATTTTTCGTCTTTTTTCAGTAAAATAATGATTGGTGCGATGCTCGCATTTTTTGTTTATAGTTGTTGGTCTGCGTTTGAAACAAGTAAACAATTTTTTGGCGACAGTACAACAAGTGTAACAATCGTATTGGTTATTTTTGTTATTCTCATGCTGTTAATGGCATCGATTTTACAGTATCGTTTTACAGATAAACAATTTCTTGTTTTTCTTATTAGTACATCTATAGTTGTGAGACTTAGTATGGTTTTATTTGTAGATGTTCCGATTATCGGTGATATGAACGCGATGTTTGAGTCTGCAAAGCAGATTGCAATTGGTAATAGCGTAGAGAATGTAGCGCAGTTACCTTTTATTATTTATGAATCAATTATTATTCGTGTATTTGGCGATACAGTATTCGCATTGCAGTTATTTAATGTTTTATTTTGCACAGGGACTGCATTTTTCATTTATCGTATTGCAGCAATGGTTTTTGGAGAAGAGTGCGGGCGTATTGCGTCTGTATTTTACGCTTTATATATTCCAAATATATTTATGAGTTCCTTATTAACATCAGAATCGCTCGCAATATTTTTATTTTATTTGGCTTGTTACATACTTTTATATAAAGGTTTAGATCATCCTTATATGTGGGTGCTTTCAGCAATTTTATTTGCATGTAGTAATATGATGTTTCCAATGGGGGTATTTCTTCCTATTTTTATTGCTGTATATGTGTTGTTAATTGAACTCTTTCAATCAGCAATGAAGAAAAAAGTACTATTAAAGATGATAGGGATACTGATTTTATTTTATAGTGCTCATTTTGGTGTGAGTTATGGAATTCAGACAATGGGAATGTCACAATATACGATTTCAAATGAGACGTATGTTCAATCTGTTTTAATTGGAAAAGAGAAAAATGAGGAAAAAACAACTAAGAATCAAAGCGTAACAGAGCATATTGATCAAAAGCTAAAAGAGATTGAAGAAGAAAGATTTAAACTTTTAAAGCCAGTAATTAATCAATTCTCAGATGAGGGAATACATTCTATTCTATTTAAATGTGAAAAACTTATATATATAGCGGTAACATTGTTTATGTCTATTGCTTTATTACACTTTCTTATTAAACAACAACAAAATGAAGGGTATATGTTGTTCTTATTGTTAATTAGCGGATACGTATTGTTAAGACTCTTCCAAGTAAATATGGCATATTACAATCTTATTGTGCCAGCATTGTTTATTTTGCAAAGCTTTGGTGTTTATATGAGCTATGTGTATTGTCAAAAAATATTCTTCAGAAAATAAAAAGAATCCACTTTGGATTCTTTTTTTATTGATGGATGGTGAGGATTAGCCGTCAGCAGAGATAAAGAATCTCTACTGACATAAGCTTCACTCTATCGGTTCAGTTCCAGTTGTAAACTATCAGCTGTTAGAGCCATTTTTGAGGAATCGTCTTGAATTCCTTTCATTACTTGTGAAATGGTTTCTAACTCATTCTCAATTTTTTTATTCTGTTCTTTCGAGTTAGACATGTCTTTCACAATTTCTTGGAAGTATTGATCTGTTGCAGACATACTATCCGTTCCTTCAGATACGAGGGAGCTAATTTGTTTCACAGAAGAAGAGACACGAATAATTTGTTCATTTGTTTTTTCAACGAGCTTTGTAACGTTGAATATAGATTCTTTCGTTTGCTCGGATAACTTTCGAATTTCTCCAGCTACAACAGAAAAGCCTTTGCCAAATTCCCCAGCACGTGCAGATTCAATCGCAGCATTTAGTGCGAGTAAATTTGTTTGCTCTGCAATGGATTTTACAATATCTATAATTTCGTTAATTTTGTTAGAAATATCGAGAAGTTCATGAGTATCTGTAATGATCGTTTCCATGTTCGTTTGAATGTATTCCATTCGTTTATTTTGCTGATTTAATTGTTCTTTCCCTTTATTCGCTTTTTCTTCTGATGTTGTAGCTAATGATGTACCTGTTTTGGCAATTTCTACAATAGTTTCAGATTTAGCGGTTAATTGTTGAATAGAAGAACTCGTTTTTTCAGATACAGATGCTAGTTCTGTTGCAATATGCGTAATGGTCATAGCTGTTATTTCTTTTTCTTTTTCAAGTTCTTTTTGCATTCTTTCATATTCAGATTCATAAGCTGCAAGAACGAGTTCTTGCTCAAGAGTGAATAATTTGTTTATAACATTTATGGAATAAGAAAAATCATCAATTGTTGTAATTTTCGTTTTTAAAATCTTCATGATAGAGCGGAATAATTCTTGATAAGCAGCTGTATACCACTTTCTATGTAACCCAATTTGTACATGCCTTTTTGCAATTCTAACGCGTTGGTCAATAAAATCTTCATGCATATCTCCGCTGAATAATTCTTTTATATGCGTTTTTAAAGTTTGCTTTAGTTTTGGAATAGAGCTATAACGTTCAATAACAGTAATTAAATTAGGCTGTTTTGTAATATTGGCATAGAATTTTTCCGTAATCCAATCAATTTCTTCATAAATAAAGGGCTGCAGTACCTTTACGGTTTGTAAATCTTCTTTTGAAATATGTAGCATGTCCATTTGAATTTTCAGTTCAGAATTAGTAGGCACGTTAAAAGTGATTTGTTGCTCCTTACTTAATTCAAGTATACTGGCGTTTGTTTTATTTGTATGTTTTTTAAAAACCCCGAGCATCGTTCTTCCCCCTGTGTATAAAGCGTTTTCATTTTTGTTTCTTATATAATTATATATTTTTATATACAATTACTCTACATTAGTGTGTAGAATAGTATATAAATTAAGAGAATTCTATGTAGAATTCTCTTAATGGCCTTTATTAATTTTAGCATGTGTTTTAAAGAAAACTGGGAAATGTACATTATATATTACAGTGACAACACGAATAATGAATGTTACTAATAAACAAACATAGAAAGCTAATACGTGTGCCCCCATTGCATATGTGATTAGGAAACTAATTGCTCCTAAGATAGAAGCGATTGCGTAAATCTCTTTTCGGAATACGTAGGGGATATCTTGAGCGCAAATGTCACGCAAAATACCGCCTCCAATACCTGTAATGACTCCCATTGAAACAACTAAAAATGAGGCGTCAACATGATGTGACATTGCCGCATTTGCACCAATAGCCGTAAAAACACCTAAGCCAACAGCATCAGAAAGCATGATAACGACTTGTAGTTTATTGATACGCTCAAAAAACATACAAGTAAATAATGCTGATAATACACTTACGAAAAAGTAAATGGGTTTAACAAATGCGACAGGAGGCAGGTTACCGATCATAATATCACGAATAATACCGCCGCCGAGAGCTGTAGCTACAGCTAAACAAAGGACACCGAATAAATCTAAATCTTTTTTTAAACCAACTAATGTACCAGAAATAGCAGCGGCGATAATGCCAAGAAACGTAAATATGTCGATTAATAACATTGCTGTAATCCCTTCCTCCTAAAGATGTTCCAGAGAAAAAATATACACTAAAGTTATGTAAATAACAATGCATTTTCGTTACATGTAGAAAAAAAGAAAGAATGAGGAAAGAAAGCGCTTGAAAATGCAAATATGCTTTTTTCTATAAGGTAAGATTGGGGAGAAATGTGAGACGTTTAATTAAAAAATATATGTTATAATAAATATTTGAGATAAGAAAAAAATATTAACTGTATAGATTGAAATTAGGTAATAGTTATGGAGGTTCTAGATGTTAAGCGAAAATAGTAAAAGTAATAAATTTGAAAATTTTCTACTAATCTTTATTTTGTTGCAACCGATTTTAGATTTACTTACAGCGTTCTGTATCATGGTTTTAAAAATTGATACGACCATTGGAGTTATTACACGCTTATTCGTTATGTTCCTAAGCGGGATATATATTTTAATTCAAACGAAGAAACAAGGAAATATAAAATATATATTGTATATAATATTAGTAGGAATAGTCTTCACCATCGGATTGGTAAATAACAAGCTTACAAAAAACCCTATGGTACTTACAGAAGAAATTAAGTTTATAGCAAAAGCTTTATATCCATTTGTTATGCTTACTTGTTATGTGTTTGTGTTTAAGTCTTTAAAAGAAAAAAGCCATTCAAAAATGCGCGACTATATTACGTATGCATCGTTAATTATAGGAGTAGTCATGGTAGCTTCGATTACTACTGGTACAGATTATAATAGTTATGAATGGGTAAAGTTAGGGTCACGCGGTTGGTTTTATGCAGGTAACGAACTAGGATCTATTTTAGCCATCATGTGTCCAATTGTTATTTTGTACTCAATTGAAAAAACAAAAAGTATAGGTAAAGCATACTATTGGATTCCTTCAATTTTAGTTGTTTACTCATTATTTGCAATTGGGACAAAGGTTGGCGTAGGAGCAATCTTTGGATCAATGGCTATAGCAGTTGTTATGTGCTTTATTCAAGCATTTACACAGCGTAAAGACGGGAAGAAACATGCCTATTTATTAAATGGTTTTCTTGCAATAACTGTATTTGTAGGCATATTGGCATATACACCTTTTTCACCATTTATGAAAAATATGGGATTCCATTTCCAATTGATTGAACAAGAACAGAGTGCGAAAAAGGAAGAGAAAAAGAAGGAGGAAGCTAAAGAGCACAAACCTCCTGTGACAGAGCAAGAAAAAGAGAAAGAGAAAGCAAAAGAGAAAGTAGCTGAGAAAAAAGAAGAAACGCAAGCACTTATCTTTAGTGGGCGTCAATTATTTGAACAGATGTATAAAGATTTCTATAATGAAGCCCCAATGTCTCAAAAATTATTAGGAATGGGTTATGCTGGTAACTATAAAGAACAGCCGAAATTAATTGAACGTGACTTCCATGATTGGTTCTATTCTTTCGGAATCATAGGGTTCATTTTACTTGTAATTCCATTCTTATACTTTGGTATTAAATTTATTGCATGTATATTTACTAAATTTAAACAAGTATTCACAGTGAAATATGCAATGGTGATTGCAGCGATACTTCTCGGATTAGGTATCTCATTCATGGCTGGTCATATTTTAATTGCACCAGGAGTGAGTTTCTACTTAGTATTACTCATGGCATATTTAATAGTTGACTTGGAAATTGAATGATAGAAAAATAAAAGCTAGCATATGTTAGCTTTTATTTTGTTATAGTAAATAAAAAGAAAAAATGGGGGATGTAAGAAATGAAAGTGTTGCATATGAATGCTGGTGCAGAAGAAGGTGGGGGGAAAACACATATTATTTCACTTTTATCTCAATTTTCAAAGGAAGAAGTGGAATTAATGGTATTTGAAGAAGGTGCGATTGCTAGAGAGGCGAGAAACCTTGGTATTCAAGTGCATGTTTTTACCCAATCATCTCGGTACGACCTATCAATTCTTTCAAAAATAAAAGCATTTATTAATGAAAATCAATTTGACATTGTGCATACACATGGCGCACGAGCAAATTTCTATCTCTCCCTCTTGAAAAAAGGTATAAAAGCGAAATGGATAATGACTGTCCACAGTGATCCAACTTTGGATTTTATGAAGAGGGGATTAAAAGGATGGGTATTTACGAAGTTAAATTTACGTTCTTTCAGGAAGGTAGATTTGTTCTTTGCAATTACGGAGAACTTTAAGAGAAACATAATAAAACTAGGTGTACCAGAAGAGAAAATCTGTACGGTTTATAATGGAATTGAGTATGATAATACTCCGGCAAAACCGTATGATAAGAGTGAATTTGGCATCGATGAAGGAGTATTTACAGCCATTCAAGTAGCGCGTCTTCATCCTGTTAAAGGTCATGATATTTTATTTGAAGCGTTACAAAAAATTAAAATTCCAAATATAAAGGTGCTCTTGCTTGGTGATGGGCCCATAGAAGCAGAATTAAAAGAGATGGTAAAACAAAAGGGCTTAGAGGATAAGGTGATGTTTCTAGGTTTTCGTACAGATTCCAAAGAATTATATGCATCTGCACACATTAATTTGTTAACCTCTTATAGCGAAAGTTTCCCTCTCGTTTTATTGGAAGCGGCTAATCAACGCTTAACATCTATTGCAACAAATGTAGGTGATATGAAAAAGTTAATAGTTGATGATACGTATGGATGGATTGTACCAATTGGTGATGCAGACTCGTTAGCAAGCGCATTAGAGAATGCTTACGAAAAATGGTTGAATGGTGAATTAGAAGCGATGGGAAATCGTTTATATAATCATGCATCTACTCAGTTCTCGCTAAAAAATTTGTATGAAGATACTTATAATGCATATAAAAAACTTTTACTGAAATAGAGAGGATAGTTAATCATGGAAGTAAAAACGGTTGATATTCTAGGTGTTCCTTTTTCTACAATGACAATGGATGAAACAGTCCAATATTTGAAGGGGCAACTAGAATTGGAGCGAACGCATACTTTTCAGGTAGTAACAGCGAATCCTGAAATTGTTATGTGTGCAAAAAAGGATGAAGCATTCCATCAAACATTATTAAATACAGATTTAATTACACCTGATGGTATTGGAGTTGTAAAAGCAAGTGGTATGTTAGGTACACCTGTAAAGGAACGTGTAGCAGGTTTTGATTTAATGTGTAATTTATTTGCGAAGCTATCACAAGAGAATAAACCGGTATCTGTTTTCTTACTTGGTGCAAAACCACATGTTGTACAAGCTGCAGCAGATCATTTAACGAAGACGTATTCAGCGGTATCTATTGTGGGTATACAAGATGGGTATTTTAAACAAGAGGACGAAGAAAATATCATTTCTCGTATTCAAGAAGCAAAACCAGATCTATTACTTGTCGCACTTGGTTTCCCGAGACAAGAGAACTTTATCCAAACTAATAAGCATCGTTTAGAAACGAAAATGGCTGTTGGAGTAGGTGGAAGTTTAGACGTATGGGCTGGAGAGGTAAAACGTGCACCAAAATGGATTCAATCGATTCATTTAGAGTGGTTTTATAGATTGTGTAGCAATCCAACGCGCTGGCGTCGTCAGTTAGTATTAGCGGAATTTTTAAAAGAAGTTATGCGTTCGAAAAAGTAGCGGAATATCGCTACTTTTTTATTTGGCCATTTTTGATAAAATGCAACTTTAATCAGTGAGGTTTTGTTCATCTCCTACTGATTGTTAGTCTTCACCAATCGGACATTTACTGGCAGTTGATCTTCAATCTAACTCTTTTGCTCCAGGTGAATTTTGAGGCGGGATAAGTATTTTATTTTTTGGGAATGATGAAGGAGAATTTTTTAAACAAAAGTATTTTACTTATGCAATTCACACATGTAAAATGATGTGTAAAGACAGCTGTGTAAGGAGGACTTCTTGTGGGCAAGGTGAAGGGAATTTCGAAGCGAAAGCTACTTGGTATAGCAGGGCTTGGGTGGCTATTTGATGCAATGGATGTTGGTATGCTTTCATTTGTAATGGTAGCACTGCAAAAAGATTGGGGATTAAGTACGCAAGAAATGGGCTGGATAGGCAGCATTAATTCAATTGGTATGGCAGTCGGAGCGCTCGTTTTTGGAATACTATCAGATAAAATAGGGCGGAAATCAGTCTTTATTATTACATTATTACTATTTTCTATCGGTAGTGGTTTAACTGCTTTAACGACGACACTTGCGATGTTCCTTGTTTTACGATTTTTAATTGGTATGGGACTTGGCGGAGAGCTTCCAGTTGCTTCTACATTAGTATCAGAGAGCGTTGAAGCACATGAACGTGGCAAAATAGTTGTGCTATTAGAAAGTTTTTGGGCAGGTGGATGGCTAATTGCAGCTCTTATCTCGTATTTTGTTATTCCGAAATATGGTTGGGAAGTTGCAATGGTATTGAGTGCGGTTCCAGCACTATATGCTTTATATTTAAGATGGAATTTACCGGATTCTCCGAGATTCCAAAAGGTTGAAAAAAGACCGTCCGTTATCGAAAATATAAAGTCAGTTTGGTCTGGGGAATATCGTAAGGCAACAATTATGTTATGGATTCTATGGTTTTGTGTTGTCTTTTCCTATTATGGGATGTTCCTTTGGTTACCTAGCGTAATGGTATTAAAAGGATTTAGTTTAATAAAAAGTTTCCAATACGTACTTATTATGACGTTAGCTCAATTGCCAGGGTATTTCACAGCTGCTTGGTTTATTGAACGTCTTGGTCGTAAGTTTGTTTTAGTTACGTATTTAATCGGTACAGCGTGCAGCGCTTACTTGTTTGGAGTGGCGGAGTCGTTAACAGTATTAATCGTAGCAGGCATGTTACTATCCTTCTTTAATTTAGGGGCTTGGGGTGCATTATACGCCTATACACCTGAACAGTATCCAACAGTTATTCGTGGTACAGGTGCAGGTATGGCAGCGGCATTCGGTCGTATTGGTGGTATTCTTGGGCCGCTATTAGTAGGATATTTAGTTGCTTCACAGGCTTCACTATCATTAATATTTACGATTTTCTGTGGATCAATTTTAATTGGCGTGGTTGCTGTAATTGTACTTGGGCAAGAAACGAAGCAACGAGAATTAGTATAAGGTGAAACTTTAATCAGTGAGGGATCTATCCATTGCTAATTATTGGCCCGTACCAATTGTATTTTTGGGGGAACCGTGGTGGTTCCCTTTTTTCTGTTTTTTTAGATAAATAATGGTATAGTAAGAAAAAGGGAATGTTCCTTATAAAAGCGAATGTATACAACAGGACATACGGACAAAAGAATTAGGTGGTTGAAGAAATGAAAATTTTACTGATCATGGAAGAAGCAGAAGAGCGAAGAAGTTTAGCTGAAAAATTTACTGAAAATATAAGGAATGTAGAATGTTTTGAAGCGAATACGGGAACAGAATCATTATTTATTATGAAAAAGCATACTCCAGATTTTGTTTTTTTAAATTCAAAATTACTAGATGGAACTGGCTTTGAATATGCGAGTTTATTACGGGAAGTAAATTGTTATACGAAATTTATTTTTATGGGTGAAGATATAGAAGAGTCCATTACGGCATTTCGTTTTCAAGCATTATATTATTTACTACGCCCATTTCGCGAAGAAGATTTGCAATTCCTTTTATATAGAATGGGTAAAGAGCAAGGCGAGAAAGCAAAGAGCTATTTGCGAAAACTACCGATAGAAGGTCAAGAGGGGATTAGATATATTTTTCCTGAAGATATTGTATATGTAAGCAAAAATAAGGAAAACAAAACGGTTTCCATTTATACAACGAATAATCAGTATATTTCAACATATACACTTCAGGAGCTAGAGAATAAGCTAAATATATATGATTTTTTACGCGTGCATAAAAGTTATTTAATTAATATGTCATATGTACAAGAACTAAAACCTTATTATAATGGCACATATAATCTGTATTTAGATAAATATGATGAGCAACCGATTCCAGTTAGTCGTAATTATGTGAAACGACTTCGAAATAAAATTGAATTATAGCAGATAATGCGAATTTTTTAACATGATAAACTAAAAATCCTTCATGATAAGGAGGATTCAAATTAAATATTCAGAAAATTTAGTACAATCCCACTAAGCAATAGTATTGGGGGGATTGTATGTGAAAACATTGAAGTCGATTTTACTATGGGGAGTTATTGCAGCAGTAGGAGCAGGTGCTTTTGGTGTAATAGCTTTATCACAAGGTGAAACTATTAATGCCGTGTGGCTCCTAGTAGCTGCGGTATGTGTGTATGCAGTGGCTTATCGCTTTTATAGTAGATTTATAGCGAGAAAGGTATTCGGTTTAGATAATAATCGGCAAACGCCAGCCCATACATTAAACGATGGAAAAGATTATGTTCCGACAAATAAGTGGGTATTATTTGGGCACCATTTTGCAGCAATTGCTGGGGCAGGGCCTTTAGTAGGACCAATTTTGGCGGCACAAATGGGATATTTACCAGGGACAATATGGATTATTGTTGGGGTAGTTGTCGCTGGAGCTGTGCAAGATTTTGTCATTTTATTTGCTTCGATGAGACGGAATGGTAAATCTTTAGGAGAAATGATTAAAGATGAGATTGGTCCTGTTACAGGGCTTATTGCAATGATAGGTATTTTAGGCATTATGATTATTTTATTAGCGGTATTAGCATTAGTAGTAGTAAAGGCACTTGTCGGAAGTCCGTGGGGAATGTTTACGATAGCAGCAACGATTCCTATTGCTATTTTAATGGGAGTGTACATGCGCTACATTAGGCCTGGACGGGTTGGGGAAGGGTCAGTAATCGGAATTGTTCTACTTATACTGTCTCTTATTGGAGGACAGTATGTGGCGGAAAATCCAACGCTTGCAAATATGTTCACGTTTAGCGGTGAAACGATTGCTATTATGCTGATTGTATATGGATTTATCGCATCGGCATTACCAGTTTGGATGCTTTTAGCACCACGTGATTATTTAAGTACATTTTTAAAAGTCGGAACAATTGTTGGATTAGCAATCGGTATTTTAATTGTAGCACCAGATTTACAAATGCCAGCAGTTTCGAAATTTATCGATGGAACAGGTCCTGTTTTCTCTGGAAACTTATTCCCGTTCTTATTTATTACAATTGCTTGTGGTGCGGTGTCTGGCTTCCATGCTCTCGTTTCATCAGGTACGACGCCAAAAATGATTGAACAAGAGGGACACGCACAGCCGATCGGTTATGGAGCAATGTTAATGGAGTCATTTGTAGCGGCGATGGCGATGATTGCAGCTTGTGTATTAACGCCGGGAACTTATTTTGCGATTAATAGTCCCGCAGCACTTATTGGTACGGATGTCTCGCAGGCAGCTCAAGTTATTTCTTCATGGGGATTTGCTATTACACCAAATGAACTAAAAGATCTTGCTGTAAACGTTGGGGAGCAAACAATTTTATCACGTACAGGTGGTGCGCCAACGTTAGCGATAGGTATGGCATATATTTTCTCACAAGTAATAGGTGGAACGGCCATGATGGCATTTTGGTATCATTTTGCGATTCTCTTTGAAGCGCTATTCATCTTAACAACGATTGATGCTGGAACGCGTGTAGGCCGATTTATGATTCAAGATATTTTAGGGCATGTATATAAGCCATTTGCGAAAACGGATTCTACATTAGCGAATGTAATAGCTACAACGTTATGTGTATTAGGATGGGGTTATTTCTTATATCAAGGGGTAGTAGATCCGCTTGGTGGAATTAATACATTATGGCCACTGTTCGGTATTGCAAATCAAATGTTAGCAGGTATTGCATTATTACTTGGAACAACAATTTTGTTCAAAATGGGGAAAAAGGCATATGTTTGGGTGACGCTTATTCCAACTGTCGGATTGCTTATTGTAACGATGACGGCGGGTTATCAAAAGCTATTTCATGAAAATCCTAAAATAGGATTTCTATCCCACGCAAAGGTGTTTCAGGGAGCACTAGATGAGGGGAAAGTGTTAGCGCCAGCTAAAAATGTCGCTCAAATGAAACAAATTATTTTCAATGATTATATTGATGCGGCACTTTGCGGGATTTTTATGATAGTTGTAATCGCTGTATTAATTTCTGCAATTCGAATTTGGATTCAAGTATTAAGAAATAAGCCGATGCCGCTAAAAGAGGCACCATATATCCCTAGAGATGAAAGTGAGTCGAGGAACTATGCTTAAAAAATTGCGGCAAGTATGGGGACAAAGGAAACACTTTATTAGTTTACTTGTTGGGGTACCAAGCTATGAAACATATGTAGAGCACATGAAAAAGCATCATCCAGAAGAAGAAGTTGTATGTCAAAAACAATTTTTTGCAGAAGCGCAAGAAGCTAGATTTAATGCAAAGGGCGGAAAAATATCACGTTGTTGTTAATAAAAAAGGGACGAAATTTCGTCCCTTTTTTATTTTTTCTGTTTCACGTGGAACAGAAAAAATAAAAAGCTTTGGGAATTATAGGGATTTCGTATACAATAAAATAAGGAAAGGTATAGACGAAAAAGTAGGGAGATTATTTTATGTTAAGGGATTTATTTGTAAACACAACAATTATTCTTTCCTTTATTTTTATGGGAGGTCAGCTTTTAAGAGATAAGCCGTTAAAAGAAGGATTCTCTTTTTGGAGGAAATGTGTAATAGGTGTTTTTACTGGAATATTAGGTATATTACTAATGTATTTCGGTGTTCATATTGGTAATATCCTATTGGATTTACGCTACTTAGCTGTCATTCTAGCCGTTATAATTGGAGGACCAATAGCCAGTACTATAACAGTAGGTATGATTTTAGTAACTAGGCTATTATTTATGGATTATTCCTTAGCTTCTCAAGTGGCTTTTTATACACTCATTGCGATAGGGATAGGTAGTATCTTTATTTCACACATGAAGATTTCCTTAGGAGAAAAGTGGGTATGGTTACATACATATATTTTATCTATTCTAATCCCCTCGCTATATATATGGTTAATTAAAGATACTCACATAGTGGGATTATATTTATTTTCTAGTATTGTTACAGGCTATATCACATTTTTAAGTGCAAAATATGTATTGCAATCTAATGAATTATTCCAAACGATGAAACAGTATGCAACGATAGATGCTTTAACAGGACTCGGAAATGTAAGACATTTTGATTTAGAGATGAATCGTCATATTGGTAATAAGAACATGAAAAATGATTCACTTTGTTTATTACTTATAGATATTGACTACTTTAAGCATGTAAATGATACGTATGGGCATCCTGCAGGAGATGAAGTGTTAAAACAAGTAGGGCGTATTTTACGGGAAATTTCAACATTTCCAGATTTGGTTTTTCGAAAGGGCGGAGAGGAGTTTGCACTTTTGATACCAAAGAAGGGATTAGCTTATGGAATTCGTATGGGCGAACAAATTCGTACAGCTGTTGAAAAACATTCATTTCAATTGTTAGATGGAACGAAAATAAAGATTACAGTTTCGGTAGGGGTTTCAGAATACGAAGAATCACCGGAGCAATTTATTCAAGCGGCGGATGATGCGTTATATTACTCGAAACGAAATGGTAGAAATCAGGTAAGCTCTGCATCGTAAAGATAAGATGACCGGAAGATATAAAGGTTATTAAAAAACACCCACAGAGGGAATATATTCCCTCTGTGGGTGTTTTCATTTATATGTTAGACAAGTTCTTTCGATGCAACGAATTTATGATATGCACCGTGATGTGTTGGGCCTACGTATTCGTTGATCTTGAATGAATAACGGATAGCAGCTGTGATAAATTCTTTAGCTGTTTTTACTGCTTCTTTCACAGATTTTCCTTTTGCAAGTTCTGCTGTGATTGCAGCAGAATATGTACAACCTGCGCCATGTGTATTTGTCGTATCGATTTTTTCTGATTCTAGAAGATCAAATGTTTCTCCATCATATAGGACGTCGATTGCAGTTTCCGTACCAAGTTTGCTACCACCTTTAATTAGGACGTATTTCGCACCTAAAGCGTGGATTTTCTTCGCTGCTTCTTTCATGTCCTCAAGAGAATTAATCTTTACGCCACTTAATTGGTAAGCTTCAAATAAGTTTGGTGTTACAACTAATGCTTTTGGAACAAGAACGTCACGTAAGCAATCATTCGTTTCAGGATGTAATGCTTCATCTGCACCTTTACATACCATAACAGGGTCAACCACTACATTTTTGAAATTATGTTTTTCGATTGTTTCTGCAACCATTTCAATAATTTCTACTGATCCAAGCATGCCTGTTTTTAAAGCATCTACTCCAACACCTTCAATTGTTGTTTCTAATTGTGGTTTTAATGTAGAAGCTGGGATTGGGAATACGTTATGTGCCCAACCTTTATGTGGATCCATCGTTACAATTGTCGTAAGAGATGTCATTCCGTATACACCAAGTTCTTGGAATGTTTTTAAATCTGCTTGTATACCAGCACCGCCACTTGTATCAGAACCAGCGATAGTAAGTGCTTTATTTAATGTCATTATGAAAGCCCCCTCAAGTGATATAATGAAAACTATGTTTTCACCATTATATCAATGTTACGAATAAGTACAAAGTGAAAAGTAGATGATTTACTTGAGAGGCGATTTAAAATCTTGTATGTGGGAGACTGAGGATGTTTCGAGATAACCGTACAAATGAATTAGTTATATTAAAAGAAATTGCAGAAACGCTAAATACATCAAATGATACATATCATGTATTGCAAGCAGTGTTAGAAAAATTGCTCAATGTAACAGGTTTAACGACAGGATGGATTTTTCTTGCGGATGAAAACGGGAAGTATACAAAGTTGATTGATTACCAGTTACCAGAGGCACTTACATATGAAAACAAACGCCCGATGTGTGAAGGTGAATGTTGGTGTTTACGTGGTTTTGTAGATGGAAAATTAGAGCGAGCAGTTAATATTATTGAATGTAAAAGAATTAATAATGCAATTGAATACAATTGGGGAGATACAGAGGGGATTCTTCATCATGCTACGGTACCTTTAAAAGCTGGAGGAGAAAAATTTGGTGTTTTAAATGTAGCAAGCCCAGGTAAAACACATTTTTCAGAAGAAGAATTAGTATTGCTCCAATCGGTTGCCTTCCAAATTGGGACGGCTTTAAAGCGAACAAAATTATATGAAAACGAAAAGCGAAGAGCACATTATTATGTGAAATTGGAGCGTTTTATTCAAGCTTTAAAAACGATTCATAAGTTTAATGTATTACCTGAAAAGGTGGTAAATTACGTAGGTGAAGTATTTCAATGGAATCAAGTGGCATTTTTTATTAGGGAAGAAAAAGAATTATCTTTGCGAGCTTCTTATGGTCAGGGAGAGTTACAAGAGGGTGTAAAAGAAGCGGCAAAGAAGGCGTTAGAACAAGATGAGCCAGTTCTAGTAAAACATCTAAATGGAGCTGTTATTACTACGCCAATACATATTCAAAATCATATGTTTGGTGTTTTATGTGTTAGTTTAAATAATGGAGAATTTGATGTTAATACAATAGATGTAATTCAAGCATTATCGAACCACGTTTCATTAATAATAGAGAATTTAAGGTTAAACGAACAGCGCCGTGAACTCGTACGAATGGAAGAAAGAAACCGATTAGCGAGAGATTTACATGATTCTGTTTCGCAAAAATTATTTTCATTAACCTTTATGACAAAAGGTGCTGAAGCAGTTTTAAAAGGTCAAAATGAAAAGGTAGATCAATCTTTGCATGAGATGCGTGAACTAGCGCAAGGAGCTTTAAAGGAAATGAGAACATTAATTTGGCAGCTTCGTCCGGCAGGATTAGAAAAAGGCTTATTACCAGCTTTAAAGCAGTACGGTGAAAACTTGGGACTGAAAATTAGGGAACAAGTTACGGGTGTTCGTGATTTACCACGTGTAGTAGAAGAATCATTATGGCGCATTGGACAAGAAGCGCTAAACAATGTAAGTAAGCATGCGGGTGTAAAAGAAGCGACAGTTTACGTTAAAATAACTGAGAAAAATGTATCATTAGAAATAGTAGATCACGGTAATGGGTTTATAGAAAAGGACATACAAAAGAAGAAATCACTCGGCATGACTACGATGCGGGAAAGAGTAGAATTAGTTGGTGGAACAATTAAAATTGTAAGTGATAAGAAAAGAACAAGTGTAAAAGTAAACGTACCATTATGATGTGAAAATGAGGGAAGTTTGTGAAAATAAAAGTATTGTTAGTTGATGATCATACAGTCGTTTTAAAAGGATTAGCATTTTTCTTAAGTACACAGGAAGATTTAGAATTAGTTGGAGAAGCAAATAATGGGAAAGAAGCATTAGTGAAAGTAGGGGAGACAAATCCTGATGTTGTACTAATGGATTTATATATGCCCGAAATGGATGGTGTTGAGGCGACAGCGTGTATCAAAAAAGAATATCCGGATGTGAAAGTAATTGTATTAACTAGTTTTTCTGATCAGGCGCATGTTTTACCAGCGTTAAGGGCGGGAGCGAGCGGCTATATTTTAAAAGATGTAGAACCGGATCAGCTTGTTGAAGCTATTCGAAGCGCATATAAAGGTAATATTCAATTACATCCGGATATAGCAAATGCCCTTCTCTCTCAAACATTACCTGTGGAAGAAAAAGAAGAAGAACCTTCTATTCAAGTGGATGTGCTAACAGCGAGAGAAAATGAAGTGTTGCAGCTATTAGCGAAAGGAATGAGTAATAAAGAAATAGCTTCTGTTTTAGTTATTACAGAAAAAACGGTAAAAGCGCATGTAAGTAGTATTTTGAGTAAATTAAACTTATCCGATCGCACGCAAGCAGCATTATATGCAGTGAGAAATGGGGTTGTATAAGACGAAAGTCGTAAGACCTAGTTCGCCTTTAGAAGGTGGACTTTTTTTATGGAAAAATACGTCTATGTGAGGACGAAATCGTCTTGATATAAAGATAAAATATGTTTGTAAGCAACAAAACAACAATTACAAGGGATACCTTTTTGAAAGCATATAACAACAAAAGAGTGAGTACTAGGAGGAAAAACAATGGCAACAGTTTTATTTGTAAAAGCAAACAACCGCCCAGCGGAACAAGCAGTTAGTGTGAAATTATATGAGGCATTTTTAGCAAATTACAAAGAAGCACATCCAAATGATACAGTAGTAGAACTTGATTTATATAAAGAAGAATTACCATACGTAGGCGTAGACATGATTAATGGTACATTCAAAGCAGGTAAAGGATTTGATTTAACAGAAGAAGAAGCAAAAGCAGTAGCAGTTGCTGATAAGTACTTAAATCAATTCCTAGAAGCTGATAAAGTTGTTTTCGGTTTCCCATTATGGAACTTAACGATTCCAGCAGTACTACACACATATATCGATTATTTAAACCGTGCTGGTAAAACGTTTAAATATACGCCAGAAGGTCCAGTTGGTCTAATTGGAGATAAGAAGATTGCATTATTAAACGCGCGCGGTGGTGTATATTCTGAAGGCCCAGCAGCTGCAGTAGAAATGGCTGTTAAATATGTAGCAAGCATGATGGGCTTCTTCGGTGCAACAAATATGGAAACAGTAGTTATTGAAGGGCATAATCAATTCCCGGATAAAGCAGAAGAGATTATTACAGCTGGTCTTGAAGAAGCAGCTAAAGTAGCAAGCAAATTTTAATTAAAAATAGAATCGTCACTCGAAAAAAGTAGCATTAACATGTAAACGTTAATGCTACTTTTTTTATATTTTAAGTTCGTCAGCCAGTGTTTCTAATTGAATTCGATCTTGTATGTAATAGATTCTTCCATCCTTTTTTAAATAATTTTGCTGGCAAAACTGGTTTAACACATATAAAAGATGACGGTAGCTGACATTTAAGTATTCTGAAGCCTCGGTATGTTTTTCGGTATAACTGTTACTTTGTTCTGTTAATAGAATAAAGGCTGCTAACCGGTTTTCGAACGGATAACTATTGTTTTTGGCGTAACTTTCTGTTCGGGTAATTGTTTTTTCGCCGATAAATTTGCATAGTTTCTGTAGAAAGATAGCATCTTGCAATAAAAGATGCTGGCAATCTTTAAGAGGAAGCGCTAAGCATATACAATCTTCAATTACTTCTACCGTTTTCGTAACGGATTCTACGCCAATTAGCCCTAATTCTCCAATGAACGAAGGTGCTTGAATAAAGTTAATTAAGGAGACCCTTCCGTTTTTGTGACTCATATATATTTTTGCCTTCCCGGAAATTAAGTAATAAAGATAAGGAACATCAACCCCTTCAGTACATATCTTTTCTTTCTTTTGAAAGGAATGTAGTTCAGCATACGGTAAGACATCAAAAGAAAAAAGAGTGTGGAAGTTGTAATTTTGTATGGAATGAGAGATTTCTTTGCTATTTTTGCTGACTTTCATATTTTCACCTCATGTTTAGTATGAGATATCTCCTATTATTTTTACAAGAAAGAATGATACGATTTATGTAAATTTGTTTTTGTAGAAAAGAGAGTGTGAGGGGCCTATGAAAAAATATAAAACACTATTATTTGATGTAGATGATACATTGTTAGATTTTCAGAAGGCAGAGAAAATGGCGTTACGTATGCTTTTTGAAGAGAAAGGGATTCCTCTAACTAGCGAGGTTGAAGTGCAGTATAAAACAATTAATAAAAGTCTTTGGGATGCTTTTGAAGAAGGTAAAATGAACCGTGATGAAGTTGTAAATACACGGTTTTCGATTTTGTTTAAAGAATACGGGGAAGAAGTAGATGGGATATTATTCGAAAATAATTATCGCAGTTACTTAGAAGAAGGGAATCAACTTATACAAGGCGCGTTTGAATTTATAAGTCAAATTCAAAGTGAGTACGATTTATATATAGTGACAAATGGTATTTCTAAGACGCAAGATAAACGTTTACGTAATGCAGGATTACATACCTTGTTTCAAGATGTTTTCGTTTCCGAAGATACAGGATTCCAAAAGCCGATGAAAGAGTATTTTGATTATGTTTTTGAACGAATTCCTAATTTTGCTCCTGAAGAAGGGCTCATTATTGGGGATTCGTTAAGCGCTGATATTAAAGGTGGATATGTAGCGGGAATTGACACTTGTTGGTTTAATCCAGAAAAGAAATCAAATAATAGCGAGATTGTGCCAACATATGAAGTACAAAATTTTGAAGAGTTATATGCAATATTGAAGCAGCGTGTGTAATGAAAATAGGCAGTGGAACTTTTGTCCCTACTGCCTATTTGTATTAGCTTGTAGTTTCGTTGTTTTTAGGAAGTGGAAATGCATTACCAATCGCTGCCGCTCCAAGCATCGGGAATAGTAAGTTGAGCGGGAAAAACATGAGCAATAGTAATGTTATAGCAATTGGTTTTCTTAATGCATAGCTTGAAATTGCTGTTGTTACGATGGCTACCGAAGCGATTGGATCTATAGGGATAATGGAAGCTATAGCATATCCGATACTAGATCCAGCAAATATAATCGGGAAAATATGCCCGCCACGCCAACCTGTATTTAAACAAACAGCAGTAATACATAATTTTAAAATCCCTGAAAGAAGTAGTACCCAGAAGGATAAATGGCTCCATTCAACGACTAAATCTTTTAATTGATGTTCTCCGGAGAATAACGTGTACGGGAGAAAAGTTCCTGTAATTCCTAATAAAATACCACCGATAATTCCAAGTGATAGTTTATATTCTTTTAAGGGATGGATTAATTTCTCTAATGTGAATTCTAATTTGAAATAAAAGAATCCAACTATAGCACCAATACTAGCAAGTGGTAGAAAGGCAATCCATTCATTAAGAGATAGGGAACCCTCCCCAAAATCAACGATAAAGGATCCACGATTATCAAATTTACTAAGTAATAAATAAACGGAAAAACCAGCGAAAGTGGTAGCTAAATATACAATTGCTTTTTTTCCTTTAGAAAATTCGTTAATTTGCTCACCCTCATTTTCATTTGGAGCTAAATAACCGAATAATGGCGCGTTAAAAATTACACTTAAAGTAGCACCGATTCCAACCTCTGTTAGTTCATTCATTCCTTTTAAGGCGAATGTAAAGCGATCGCCTACCCATGTACAAAGTCCACCGATAATTCCAACAAGTGCTGCTTCGGGACCTAAGCTAGCTCCAAATATTAAAACGATAATCGCAGTTAAAGTAGCTTTATGTACAAAACGGTATTCAATTCTACCTGTTTTTTTATATTCACCCATTACTTCCGGCATAAGACGTGGATATGTGCCGAAGTATTTTTGGGTTAAACCAACGAGAATCCCACCGATAGTTGTTACACAAATAGTGTAATAAGCGGGAGAAGAGAAAATAGTAGGTAAGTATCCCCAAATAAAGTGAATGCCGATATTTATTGTAACTAAAAATAACCAGACTGTTGCTCCTACTATAGAGCCTAAAAGAATGCCGTATAGGACGAGCATATAGTGCATGTCTTTTGTATTTGTCATGTGATACCTCCGTTATGTAAGTTTTAATGTCGAAAGGATTAAATATACTACTGCGAAATGAGATGAATATGTATAGTATCTTTTTGAGAGGTTGGCTTATTCAATATATTGAGGTCTCGTGAGAATTTGGAATGTATACAGTTAAACTACGTATTTAATTCTATATATTAATCGGGGGTTTTAAAAGGTCTTTTTCAAATGAATATGGAATATATTTCTTTTGTTATGCATGTAAACTTATTTGTAATTAATTTTGAACATTCAGAAAAACCAATTGACATTAGGAAATTATTGCTATAAAATCAACGGTAATTGCATAGTCTTATCAAGAAAAGGTGGAGGGACAGGCCCGATGAAACCTTGGCAACAGCCGTATAACGGAATTGTGCCAAATCCTGCAGGTAATAATCCTGAAAGATAAGAAAGAGCCTTTAGAGCGTGTTTTCAAACTGCTCCTTTCTTGTTTTCAGGAAAGGAGCAGTTTTTTTATTTTGTATAAAAGAAAGGAGAATGAGAGATGGGAGAATCATGGGGAAAAGGAACAATTTGTGTGCAAGGTGGCTATACACCAAAGAATGGTGAACCGCGTGTTTTACCGCTTTATCAAAGTACAACGTATAAATACGATACTTCGGATGATTTAGCGGCGCTATTTAATTTAGAGGCAGAAGGATATATCTACACGCGTATTGGAAATCCTACTTTAGCTGCATTTGAGCAAAAGTTAGCGGATTTAGAGGGTGGTGTAGGAGCTGTTGCAACGGCTTCTGGGCAGGCTGCTATTATGCTTGCCGTTTTAAATATTTGTAGTAGCGGAGACCACTTGCTTTGTTCTTCAACAGTTTATGGCGGAACGTTTAATTTATTTGGAGTGAGTTTGCGTAAGCTTGGTATTGATGTTACGTTCTTTAATCCGAATTTAACTGCTGATGAAATTGTGGCCCTTGCTAATGATAAGACGAAACTTGTTTATGCAGAATCGTTAGGAAATCCAGCGATGAATGTTCTAAATTTCAAAGAATTTTCAGATGCAGCGAAAGAGTTGGAAGTACCTTTTATCGTGGATAATACATTAGCAACTCCTTATTTATGCCAAGCATTTGAACATGGAGCAAATATTATCGTTCATTCTACGACGAAATATATTGATGGTCATGCAAGTTCTTTAGGTGGCATTGTTATTGACGGAGGGAACTTCGATTGGACAAATGGGAAATATCCTGAACTTGTTGAACCGGATCCAAGTTATCACGGCGTAAGTTACGTTCAAAATTTTGGTGCAGCAGCTTATATTGTGAAGGCACGTGTTCAATTATTAAGAGACTACGGAAACTGTATGAGCCCATTCAATGCGTATATTAGCAATATCGGCTTAGAAACGCTGCATTTAAGAATGGAGCGTCATAGTGAAAATGCTCTCGCAGTTGCTAAGTGGCTTGCTAACCATGAACGTATTGAATGGGTGAATTATCCGGGATTAGATAGTAATGAAAATTACTCGTTAGCACAAACGTATTTGAAGAAAGGTGCTAGTGGTGTTTTAACATTCGGCATTAAAGGGGGATTAGAAGCAGCGAAAGAATTTATCGCAAATGTAAAACTAGCAACTCTCGTAACGCATGTAGCTGATGCGCGAACTTGCGTCATACATCCTGCTAGCACAACGCATAGACAATTAAGTGCTGAGGATCAGCGTTTAGCTGGCGTCACATCAGATTTAATTCGTTTATCGGTCGGTATAGAAGATGTTTCTGATATTATTGCAGATTTAGAAGCAGCGCTAGTCGGAGGCAAAGAACATGCCGATCATAATTGATAAAGATTTACCAGCTCGCAAAGTGTTGCAGAAGGAAAATATTTTTGTAATGACGAAGGAGCGAGCAGAAACACAAGATATCCGGGCATTGAAAATTGCTATATTAAATTTAATGCCTACAAAGCAAGAAACAGAGGCGCAATTACTTCGTTTAATTGGCAACACACCGTTGCAATTAGATGTTCATTTGCTTCATATGGAATCGCATTTGTCCCGTAATGTAGCACAGGAACATTTAACGAGTTTCTATAAAACATTTCGTGATATTGAGAATGAGAAATTTGATGGACTTATTATTACGGGAGCACCAGTTGAAACTCTTTCTTTTGAAGAAGTAGATTATTGGGAAGAGCTTAAACGTATTATGGAGTATTCAAAAGAGAATGTAACATCTACGCTTCATATTTGCTGGGGGGCACAGGCTGGTTTATATCATCATTACGGCGTTCCAAAGTATCCTCTTAAGGAAAAAATGTTCGGTGTATTTGAACATGAAGTCCGTGAGCAACATGTGAAATTGTTACAAGGGTTTGATGAATTGTTTTTCGCCCCGCATTCTCGTCATACAGAAGTACGAGAGAGTGATATTAGAGAGGTGAAAGAATTAACATTATTAGCAAACTCTGAGGAAGCGGGTGTGCACCTTGTTATTGGGCAAGAAGGAAGACAAGTGTTTGCGCTCGGGCATAGTGAATATAGTTGTGATACGTTAAAGCAAGAATATGAACGGGACCGCCAAAAAGGGTTAAATATTGATGTGCCGAAAAATTATTTTAAGCATAATAATCCAAATGAGAAACCACTTGTAAGGTGGAGGAGCCATGGGAATCTATTATTCTCTAATTGGCTGAATTATTACGTGTATCAAGAAACCCCTTATGTACTATAAAAAGATTGTGTAACACGTGGTAACGTTTTCTTTGTAAAGATCAGCTTATATTTTTCCGAATGTTCAAAAAACATTGTTTTTCAGATTTTTTACTCATATAATTTCATCTAAACACAATTTTTGAGGGGTGGACAGTATTATGAAAGAAATTCAAGTTGGTTTATTAGGTCTTGGGACAGTTGGTAGTGGTGTAGTTCGTATCATTACAGATCATCAAGAGCGACTTATACACCAAGTAGGTTGTCCTGTAAAAGTAACGAAAGTACTAGTACAAAATATTGAAAAAGAGAGAGAGGTAGAGGTACCTTCTACTCTATTAACACAAGATGCAAATGAAATTTTAGATAATCCAAATATTGACGTTGTCATTGAAGTGATGGGTGGCATTGATGATGCAAAAGTATATATTTTGCAAGCTTTACAAAGTGGGAAGCATGTTGTGACTGCCAATAAAGATTTAATGGCGTTACATGGTGCGGAACTCTTAGCGGTAGCAAAAGATAATAAAGCTGATTTGTTTTATGAAGCAAGTGTAGCTGGAGGGATTCCGATTTTACGAAGTATCGTAGAAGGACTTTCTTCCGATCTTATTACGAAAGTAATGGGAATTGTAAATGGAACGACAAATTTTATTTTGACGAAAATGTCAGATGAAGGGAGAGCATATAACGACGTGTTAAAAGAAGCTCAGCAACTTGGATTTGCAGAAGCAGATCCAACATCAGATGTGGAAGGTTTAGATGCGGCAAGAAAAATGACAATTTTGGCTACCCTTGGTTTCTCTACAAATGTAGAGCTTGGAGATGTGAAGGTAAAAGGGATTACTTCTATTACAGAGGAAGATATTGAATACAGTAAGAGTTTAGGATACACGATTAAATTAATCGGTCTTGCGAAGCGGGATGGTGAAAAATTAGAGGTTACAGTTGAACCGACGCTACTTCCAAATACACATCCTCTTGCGGCCGTGCAAAATGAATATAACGCTGTATATGTGTACGGTGAAGCGGTCGGGGAAACGATGTTTTATGGACCAGGTGCAGGAAGTTTACCAACAGCAACAGCTGTTGTTTCAGATTTAGTAGCTGTAATGCAAAATATTCGATTAGGTGTAAACGGAAATAGTGCGGTATCCCCGCAGTATAAAAAGGTATTAAAAGAGCCAGACGAAATTGTTGTGAAGAAGTTTTTAAGACTTCATGTAAAAGATGAAATTGGTGTATTTGCAAAAATTACTTCATTGTTCTCTGAGCGTGGTGTTAGTTTTGAAAAGATAATTCAAATGCCGCTTGAAGAGAAAGGAAAAGCTGAAATTGTAATTGTAACGCATCGTGCGTCTCTTGCTGATTACGAGTACATTCTACATACATTGCAAGGGTATGAAGAAATAGATTGTTTGAAAGCAAACTATCGAATTGAAGGGGATGCTAAGTAGTATCTCCTCTAATAAAAAACCTATTAAGCAGCTTGCTTAATAGGTTTTTTTCTATTTAAAATCTGCGTGCCAATTTGAATAAATGCTTGGATAATCCAGCCTGTTGTAAAGGATAAGATGATTGTTCCAAAATAGATAGGTCCATCCAATAAAAAGCTTAATGTTAAAAATAAAAACGCTAATGAAATTTCTGTTCTTCTAAACGTCCACTTCTTTTTCTCAGCAACGGTTAAAACGAAAGCTTCTTGAGGCGCCGCGCAAAGGTTTGTAGAGACGTAAAGACCGATTCCAGCTCCAACAAATAGATTTCCACAAATAAGTGTTATATATTTTGGAAGAGAGCGGATAGCGTCCATAATAGTTGTAATGGAACCAATCCAATCAACAAAAAGCGAAATAAGAACCATCGTCACAATTGTACCAATTGTTATTTGTTTTTTATTCCAAAAGAGTACGATAAGTGTAAATGCAAAATTAATCATGAAAATCCAAAAACCGATACTTATCCCAAAATTTTGATATAGTGCAATAAAGAAGGAATCATAAGGGCTAAGTCCAAAGGAAGTAATTGTCGTCATCATATTAATACCGATGGCGAGAATAAGTAGACCACCAATGAAAAATATATATTCTAATTTGAATCGAAGCATAGTTGTATATCCTTTCAAAATGTATTTGCTAGGAAAGGATATATTGTGGAAAGCTTACCAGGTCAAGGGAGAATTTTTGCGAGAAGGGGAAAATGAGATGACGAATATAAGAAAGATTGCTGAACTTGCTGGGGTATCTGTTTCAACTGTTTCACGTGTACTGAATAATCATCCATATGTGAATGAACAGAAACGAAAAGAAATTTTAGCAATTATAGAAGAATTAAATTATACGCAAAATGTGAATGCAATTCATTTAGTGAAAGGAAAAACGAATGTCATTGGCGTTTTATTACCGCACGTAAATGATCAATATTATAGCGCTATTATCGAGGGAATATCAAAGGAAACAGCAAAAAATAATTATAATATGATGCTTTGTCAGACGAATTATAGTGAGGAAAGAGAATTAGAAATTTTGAATATGTTAAAAATGAAAAAGCTTGATGGGGTTATTATATGTTCCCGGGCAAATAGTAAGGAAAAGCTTGAAGAATATACGAAATTTGGTCCAATTGTTATGTGTGAAGAAATAGAATCGAATTTCATTTCGAGTGTGCATATTGATTACTATAAAGTCTTTTCGCGCGGGATGAAGAGCTTAATAGATGCTGGCCATACAAGTATTGGGTATTGTATTGGAAGAAATAATAGTATTAATAGTCAGAGAAGAAAACAAGCATATGAGGATTCGCTTCAACAGGTTGCTATAACACCGATAGAGGCCTGGAAGTTTAAGGGCTGTTTTACGGTGGAAGATGGGCGTAATGTAGTCAGAGAATGGGCTCGTATGTCTGTAAAACCGACGGCGTTTCTTGTATCTTGCAACCATATTGCAGCGGGTATGGTAACAGAGGCGAAAAAACAAGGAATTCGTATTCCAGAAGATATTACGATTATCGGCTGTGATGATCAAGATGTGGCAGATATTTTAGGCATTACGACGATTTCACATTCTAGTAAAAATGTAGGCGTGAAGGCATTTGAATTATTATATGAAAAGATTAATGATGAGAAAATAGATGTAAAGCACGTAGAGTTATTGCCAGAATTAGTACATAGGGAAACAACATAATAGATAAGGTGTGAAAATCGCTTTTCAAAATTGCGTTTGGTATAATTATGGACAATCTATAAGGGCTAAAAGGGGTTTTGATATGAGATCAAAAGTAGTAAAAGTAATTCTATTCATTACAATTGCATCTTTCTGTTTATTTGCATATGGCTTTGTTTCAGGTGTAAATGATGTATTAAATCCGAAAGCTTCAAATTTAATTAAAAAGACCGATGTAGTGGCAAAAGAGAAAAAGAAAACGGGAACGTTACAAATCGTTAGTTTAGGTGATTCATTAACACGTGGTGTTGGTGATAAAGAAGGAATTGGCTATATTGGACGGGTGAAAGAAGATTTACAAAAAGATTATAAGCAAAAGGTTGCCTTAACGAACTTAGCTGTTAGTGGTGCGAAAATGCCTGATTTATTAAAACAAATGGAGAGTAGTGGCGCTCAATATTCAATTAAGCAAGCAGATGTAATCGTTTTAACGATTGGAGGAAATGATTTATTTCCAGGTTGGGAATCGCTTGGAAAGATAGATTTAGAAACATACCGTCCTGATACAGAAACATTCCAGAATGAAGCGAAGAAAATTATAGAAGAAATTCGTAAGTTAAATACAGATAGCTCTATTTTTTGGCTAGGTTTATATAATCCTTTTGAAGATGTAGAAGATTTAAAAGGGTCTTCAAACATTGTTGTAGATTGGAATGCATCTTTAGAAAAATTGGCGATAAATAATAAAAATGTGTATATTACACCGACATTTGATTTATTCCAAAACCGAGGGAAAGATTTATTATACTCCGATCATTTCCATCCGAATGAAGTAGGGTATACATATATGGCGGACCGATTAGTTCAAAATGTTACGAGTAAATTAAAACTAGAACAAGGAGGGGTAAAATGACGACGATACTTTCCGTACGAGACGTGAAGAAGGTAATTGGAAAGAAGACAATTGTAGAGAATATTTCCTTCGATGTAAAACAAGGAGAAGTGTTTGGCTTCCTAGGACCGAATGGCGCAGGGAAAACGACTACCATTCGAATGTTAGTTGGATTGATTAAAGAAACAGAAGGTACGATTTCTATCGGTGGTTATTCTATTAAGGAAAATTTCAGAGAAGCGATGCGTCAAATTGGGAGTATCGTTGAAAACCCAGAACTGTATACATATTTAACGGGATGGGAAAATTTAAAACAATTTGCCCGTATGCTGGGTGATATATCAGATGAACGTATTATTGAAATTGCTCAAATGGTTCATTTGGATGAAAGAATTCACGATAAGGTAAAAACATACTCACTTGGTATGAAACAGCGCCTTGGCATTGCGCAAGCGCTTCTTGGAAACCCAAAATTGCTCATATTAGATGAGCCAACAAATGGTTTAGACCCAGCTGGAATTAGAGAACTTAGGGAATTTATACATAAGCTTGTGAAAGAAGAAAATATGAGTGTGTTTATTTCAAGTCACTTGCTAAGTGAAGTACAAATGATATGCGATCGGGTTGCGATTATTCATAAAGGAAAAATGATAACAGTTGCCAAGGTTGAAGAGTTAATTAAAACAGCAAGTGATCGTGTAGAATGGATTGTTACACCGATTTCTAAGGCAAAAGATATGCTAGAAGATGCTGAAGAAGTAAGAGAAGTGAGTATAGAAGGTGACCGATTACTATGCCGCATGGATATCTCATCTATAAGTAGTTGGAATAGACACTTTGTAGAAAATGGGATAGATGTGCATAGTGTTAAGGAGCTTGTATTTACGCTAGAAGATTTATTTATTGAACTCACAAGGGGTGAGCAGCATGCGTGAATTTGCGAATCTAGTCTTAAATGAATCGGAAAAAATTTATCGTAAGAAACGTATTTTTGTTGTCATGCTTATTTTAGCAATCTTGATTCCACTTTTCGTGTATGCGCAGTATCGTGAAGTAGAAACGACACAGAAAAGACTAGGTACAACGGATTGGAAAGTTTCATTACAACAACAAATTGTTGATTCTCAAAACCGCTTGAACAACTCTAGATTACCAGAAGAATGGCGTGATTGGCTAAAGGTAAGAGTGGAGCAGCAACAATATTATTTAGATCATGATATTAACCCGATGGCACCGGGCGCACCAACTTTTGTAAGGGCGTTTATTGAGCAAGGAATTACATTGTTTATTCCGCTTCTTGTCATGATTGTCGCTATTGACATTGTTTCAGGAGAAAGAAGTGATGGAACGATGAAAATGTTGCTCACGCGGCCGATTCGGCGCTGGAAAATACTCCTTAGTAAGTACGTGACGATGTTATTTTTTATTTCACTCATACTGCTTCTGGTAGGTGTATTTGCTTACGGATTATCCGGGCTTGTATTTGGATACTCGGGATGGAATTTACCGGTTTTAACAGGGTTTGTTATTGATAAAGAGAACCTAAATACAAACTTCGTACATCTTATTCCGCAGTGGCAATACATCTTGATGGCGTATGGATTAGCTTGGTTTGTTGCTATCGTTGTCGGAACTATATCATTTATGGTTTCCGTTTTAATTCGCAATACGCCGGCTGGAATGGGTGTTATGTTAGCCGCGTTAATTGCAGGAGGCATTTTAAGTTCATTCGCAACATCTTGGGAAGGTGCGAAATATATTTTTAGTGTGAACTTATCGTTAACAGATTATTTATCAGGGAAATTGCCTGCATTACAAGGTTTATCGATGGGATTTTCTTTAATGAATTTAACGGTTTGGGCGGTCGTATCTCTTATTATTTCATTTGTAGTATTTACAAAGCAGGATATGGTGAATTAATTGGACAGGAAGTGAAGTCATGGAAAATGTTTTGAAGAATGATTGGGGACCATTATTGGCGTCAGAATTTGAGAAAGAATATTATCGTACGCTAGCTGTTTTTTTGAAAGAGGAGTACAGTACGCATGTTATTTATCCGAAGGTAGAAGATATATTTAATGCTCTTCAGTATACAAGTTATGAAAATACAAAGGTCGTTATTTTAGGGCAAGATCCATATCATGGACCGAATCAAGCGCATGGTTTAAGCTTTTCTGTACAACCTGGTATTAAAACACCACCATCATTGTTAAATATGTATAAAGAGCTTCGAGATGAATATGGATGTGAAATCCCAAATAACGGTTATTTAGTAAAGTGGGCAGAGCAAGGAGTGCTACTATTAAATACTGTATTAACAGTTCGACAAGGTGAAGCAAATTCTCATAAAGGAAAAGGATGGGAGCACTTCACAGATCGCGTAATTGAGCTATTAAATGAACGTGAAAAACCGGTTATTTTCATATTGTGGGGACGTCATGCACAGGCGAAGAAAAAGTTAATTACGAATACGAAGCACCACATTATTGAATCTGTACATCCAAGCCCATTGTCAGCAAGACGCGGTTTCTTTGGTAGTAAGCCATACTCTAAAGTGAATACGATTTTAGCAAATATGGGCGAGAGAGAAATTGATTGGGAAATTCCAAATTTGTAAAGTGAAACTTTAATCAGTGGGAGTTTTACTGCCCGTTAATGCGGGGTAAATAAAAAAGGTAGTTAACAGTCGTTAACTACCTTTTTACTATTGTTGCTCGTTCTTTAATTTTGCATCTAGTACAAACGTACCGAATGGGATAATTGATGAAACAAATGCCCCAAGTGCCCATAAAATTGATTTACGGTGTACGATTGTTACTTGAATTACTGCAAAGATGAATAGAATAAATAAAACGCCATGAGCCATGCCTGTGATTTTAACAGCTGTTGCAAATCCTGCGAAATATTTTAATGGCATTGCTACAAATAATAGTAGTAGGAAAGAAATCCCCTCAATGAGTCCGATTGCTCTTAATCGTCCGATTGGTGTAGATAACATGTAAAGTAGCCTCCTTAAACGTATGCTTGTTTATAGTAAATTTGTATTCTTTTTCAAAATAAAATAGTCTAGTTTGTTTCATTATATACAAAAAGAAACTTTACACTACGAGAATAGTGCAAAGTTCAAAATATATTCACAAAAGCAGGACAATTTAAATAAAAACCTATTTGAAGTGTTTGACTTCAAATAGGTTTTATGAGTGAAAATATTAAACAAGCGCTTCTCTTTTTAATACGAACTTCTCTACAACCTTTGCAACGCCATCATTCATATTTGTATCTGTTACGTAGTTTGCAATTTCTTTAATATCATCTGGTGCATTGCCCATTGCAACACCAAGACCAGCGAATTCGATCATCGCCTGATCATTATAGCTATCGCCCATTGCGATAACTTCTTCACGCTTAATGCCTAGCTTTTGGATTAGTTGGTTTAAGCTTGTTCCTTTTGTAACACCAGCTTCAGTAAATTCTAAGAAGAATGGTTTTGAACGCATCACGCTTAATTGGCCTTCTAGTTGCTGTTGTAGTTTCTTTTCTACTACAACAAGGCGTTCAGCTTCTTTATTCATTAATACTTTTACTACAGGCTCTTTAACAGCAGCTTTAAAGTCATCTACTACAACAATTGGCATACCAGTAATATCGCCCTCAATTTCAGTATAAGGATTATTTTCTTCTGTTACGATATCATCGCCAATGTAAGTATGAATCCATACATCTTCAGTTTTACTAATTTCAAATAGGTTGTGAACGATTTCAGGAGATAGCGTACTACTAAAGATTTCTTCGTTTGTTTTACAGTTAATAATTTTTGCACCATTAAAAGATAGAATGAAACTGCCGTATTCTTCTAAACGAAGTTCTTTCGCTACATTGCGCATACCAAATGTTGGACGTCCAGAAGCAAGTACAACCTTTACACCTTGCTCTTGTGCAGTCATTAGAGCCTCTTTCGTACGAGGTGAAATGGTATGGTCGTCACGTAATAAAGTATCATCTAAATCTAAAACAATCATTTTATAAGTCATATTGAAAATTCCCTTCTTTATTTAAATAGAAATACATGTTCATGAAGATATTAAGAAATAATAGTAAGACATCGAACTTCTTCGGAAAGAAATAGATAAATTACCATGAGCGTATTGCCCATGATAATTTATCGTAACAACTCTAAAGGTAGAGTGCAATAATGGAAGTTTTCCAATTTACGATAGTTGTTTTTCTGTAGAACGAGAAAATAGTATTTCGAGCAAAATTGCCATTACAGATCCAAGAACGAGACCGTTACTTAAAAATGATGCTAGAAATGGTGGGAGCGTAGAAAATGCTCCAGCTGGAACGAACATAACTCCGACTCCTGTAAAGATGGAAAGACCCGCTACTTTAAATAATCGTTCTTTATCTTGTACTGTGTCGTATTCACGGAAAGCTAGACCAATCATACTTGCAAATACAGGATAGATAGCAGCATATCCGACTGCAACAGGGATTGCTGCAAAGAATGAAGTAATCTTTGGGAATATACTAACAGCAATAATAAAGCTTGATCCTAACATAAATGGGAGTCGCTTATAAATATTAGTCGTTGCAATAAACCCTGCTGATCCAGAAATGGCGACAGGTCCAATAGCTGAGAATAGACCACCTAGTAATTGATTGATTCCTGTTATAATGCCGGCTTGTTTGAAACGATCTGGTGCGGCACCTTCTTCATACTTAGAGACAATCTTTTGCACAACGCGAATACTTGCTAACATATTTGTTAGAAGTAATAGTGTAACGAAAACTACCGTAATTGCCATGTTCCATTCAATGCGAGGCATTCCGAAAACAAATAGGGATGGAAAACGGATTACATCTGTCACAGGCGTTACTGGATTAGATAATCCGAAGCATGCAAATAATATCCAGCCGCAGACAATACTGAAAAGAACGGAATATTGTCCAATAATAGGTAGCTTCATAATGAAAAAGGATAGTAAAATAACAATGAGTGAAAGAATAAATACGTCAGCTTGTACTTCTGTATGTTGTCCGTCAAGGCCAAACATTCCCTTTAAGAAGGAACCACTAAGTTGTGCGACAAGAAGAAATAAATATGTTCCAATGACTGTCGGTGTAAAATAGCGAACTAGCTTATCGATGAGTCCGAAAACACTAAGAATAATACAAATGATACCACTTAATAGGAAGGCGTATTGAAGGACTTTAAGCGTTTCATTGCTTGATCCAAATAATACGACACCTAAACTTGCATAAAGGGAGAAAATCCCCCACCAAAGGCCTGCAGGACCTTCTTGAATAGGAAGTTTATGTCCAAAAATAGCTTGCAGTAGACCAGCAAAGCCAAGAACAAATAATGTTCTTTGTACGAATGCAATAGCTTCAGCTCCATCGAGGCCATAACTAGTTGCGACGCTAATTGGTACAATAAGGCTCCCAGCTAAAATAAATAGCGCCCATTGTAAGGCGGAAAGAAATGTTTTCATTATATCAACCTCTTTCATAGATTCCGTATCTAGTATATATGTATTTCATTTCCACTGGCAAAGATTGTAGATAGAGAAAAGAGTTGAAACACGATATGAATGCACGTAAGCAATTATGGATAGCAGTTATATGCATGACTTTTGTTGTAATTCTAGGAACATTAGGATTTATGACAATTGAAGAGATTAGTTTGTTTCAAGCATTTTGGATGACGATGATTACCGTATTAACTGTTGGATATGGAGATGCCGTTCCTGTAACACATGCAGGAAAAGTTTTTGCGCTTCTTATTATACCGGTTGGCGTCGGTATCGTTACGTATGCAATTGGTGTAGTGGCAGCTATGATTATTGAAGGGAATTTATTTCATGCAGTACGGAGGAAGAAGATGGATAAACAAATAGCACAGTTACAAAATCATATTATCGTATGTGGTTGCGGTAGAGTGGGGCATCAAGTTGTACATGAATTGCAAGAAAAGAAAATTCCATTTGTCGTCGTGGATAAAGATGAAAGTATATTGGAGAAGGAAAAACTTTTGTATGTACATGGGGATGCAACGGAAGACCAAGTGTTACATCATGCTGGAATTTCAAAGGCAGCCGGTCTAGTTGCCATTGTAGCCAATGACGCCGAAAATGTATTTATTACATTAACGGCAAGAGGAATAAACGATGCAATTAAAATTGTGGCAAGAGCGGAAAAACCTGAAACCGAAGACAAATTACGGCGTGCTGGGGCAAATAAGGTGATTAATCCATCTAGCATGGCAGGAATTCATATTGCAAAAGGTATTGCGAATCCGCTAACAGTTCATTATATTGATACAGTATTGTATGGCGTGGATCAGTCATTTGTAATTGAAGAAATTGCAGTCGGAAAAGGCTCTATGTTAGCTAGTAAATCGTTACTAGAGAGTGATGTGAGAAATCAATTTGATGTAACAATTTTAGCGATTTTGAGAAATGGGAATGTTATACATAATCCGACGGGGCAGGAAAAATTGCAAGAACATGATATGATAATAGTATTTGGTTCAGTAGAGAAGCTGGGGCAATTTGAGAAAGAACTACAAAGTACGAGGTGATAAGGAATGCAAATATCGAGCGATAAGATTTTAAATAAAATGGCGAATGAAATTGCAAAGGCAAAAAGTAGTGAAGGGCAAAAATCAAAAGATCATTTATTAGTTGTGCGTGCTTTATGTGATTTACTATTAGATGAACAGGCTGAATCTCCTACGTATAGAGAGCCGCAAATTCAATCGCAAGTAATTGGAACGCAGCCTATAACGACAGTTCAACCGGTTATGCCAGTTTCTGGAGAACCTGTGTATATAAAAGAAGAAGGTGCAAATGGTAATTCATTATTTGATTTTTAATGATTAAATCGTTTGGCTTATATGAAAAAATTGCTTATGATAAAGGTAAAAAAGGGGAATTAAGATGAAAATTTTCTTTTTACTAGGTTGTATTGCAGCGGGATTATCTGTTGCGTTAGGGGCTTTTGGAGCACACGGTTTAGAAAATAAAGTTTCTGCAAAAATGTTAGAAGTTTGGAAAACTGGTGTTACATATCAAATGTTTCATGCAGGTGGACTATTCGTAGTTGCTTTATTAATGGATAAGATTCAATCATCACTTTTAACTACTGCTGGCTGGCTTATGGTAGCTGGGATTATTATGTTTTCAGGTAGTTTGTATGCATTAAGTACGACAGGTATTAAGTTCTTTGGCCCAATTACACCTCTTGGTGGTGTAGCGTTTATCGTGGCATGGATCTTAGTCGGAACTGCAGTTGTAAAAGGGTTATAAAAAACAAAAGCTGGCATACGCCAGCTTTTTTTTATGGTCTTGGAGCATAAGTTGCTTGTTGACTAGGTAAATACATAATTTCTTCTGGGAATTCTACATAATCTAAGTAAATCATTAGTAGTAAATAACGTTTTCCTGATTGTGGCTCACTAATTACGATATGATCACGACCAGCTGCTTCGATAATACCTGTATACGATTGTGTACCGAGTGAGCTACCACGCTCATAAGTCATTACAACTGTGGCTTGCTTGCCCTTGTTCAAACGAAGAATATTTTCAATATACGACTGTTCTAATGGTAACATGCCTTGAGAAACAGCATATTGAGCTTGCGCAGCTTGTTGTTGCATCGCTTGCTGTTGTTGCTGTTGCTGTGGGGTCATTTGTTGCGGTTGTACGTAAGTTCCAGATGGTTGATAGAAACCTGTTCCGTAATACGGGTTTTGTTGCTGTGCCATTCAAAAATCCCTCCTCATTATCAATCCTTAATATACGCCAGGACAATCCTCGCCAGATGGCTGGAAGAAGCAGTGCTTTTTGAAGCGACCAGAGTTTTGTTGATTATACCAAGTTGGTGGACAAGGGCCTTCAGGTCTAAAAAACCACAAGGAAAAGTTAGCAGGCCAAAAACGTTGTCCTTGAATCGTTCGCCTTGCTAATGCGATATCTTGTTCTCTTGCACGCTGATAAAAATACCCTTTTTGCGTTGCCTCAAAACCGCCAGGATTTTGATAAACCATTTGACGTAAATTACGTATTTTTTTAAAATCTAAACAATTTCCGCGGACACGATTTACACCTACGTTTCCGACCATTAACATTCCTTGTTGCCCTTCTCCTTCGGCTTCAGCACGCATCAGTCTAGCTAATAACTTTACATCTTCTTCGTTATAAGCAATAACACCCATTATGTGTCACCTCTCTTTTTGGAATACCTTTTGGAAAGAGGTTATTTCTAGATGAAGTGTGGAACAATTACTAGTTCATACGTATGAGGAAAAGGACTCAGATATGACAACCAAACGAAGTTTTACATTGAGAGAGGAAAATAAAAAAAGCTAGCATGAGCTAGCTTTTCATCATTAAAATACTTTAGACCATAAGTTTGAGAAGAAATCACCGATAGAGCGCATTGTTAATACGAACCAATTTGCTTTTTCAACATCTTCTGTCGTTTTTGCAGTAACTTTCATACTTTTACTACCGTCTAAGAAACCATATTTATCAGTTGATTCTAAAGTAATTGAGCCTACTTTGGCATCTTTCTTAATAGGAGCAACTAAATGGCCATCTTCAGCAAGTGATTTACTTGCTTCCGTCCCAATTTTGTAAGTGGGTTTGCTCCCTTTTTTCGTAATCACCGTTATTTCTTTCTCGGGTGCAACTGTTACTTGATCTTCTTTCCCCTGTACTACAGGGATTGTATTGTTTTTATCAATTTTTAATTTTTGTTTTTCAAAGTTATTAAATCCATATTCAATTAATGCACGAGATTCAGTGAAACGCTCGTCCATTGATTTTGTTTTAATAATAACTGAAATAAGGCGTAATTCACCACGTTTTGCTGTAATAGTGAATCCGTATCCAGCAGTATCAGAACTACCAGTTTTTAAACCGTCTGTTCCTTCATAAGAGAAAGCGGCACCTGGTAACATCCAGTTCCAGTTTTCCATACGAATTGGTTTCGGATGATTATCTGGGAAGTTTCTAAATCTTTGTTTTGTATCCTCTAGCATTTCTGGATACTTTGTAATCATTGCTTTTGAAAGCATACCCATATCGCGAGCTGACATGGAATTTTCTCCATTCGGATCAGTTCCTTCAGGATGTTTTCCCTTTAAGTCAGCGTTGTTTAACCCAGTAGCGTTTACAAATTTATATTTCTTTAACCCTAGTTTTTTTGCATGTTCATTTGCAAGATTTAAGAAGTTTTTCTCACTTCCTGCAAGAAGTTCTGCTAAGGCAATACTAGATCCGTTTGCAGAGAAGATAACGATAGAATGATATAATTCTCTTACAGTATATTGACGTCCCTTTTCGAATGGAACGTTAGAGAATTCATTATTACGTGAAACTTCATAAGCGTAATCAGAAATGTTTACCTTTGTATCCCAAGTGATTTTACCCTCTTTAATTGCTTCTAATACGGCATAAACAATAATTAATTTTGACATACTAGCGATAGCTAGTAATTCATCTGGATTTTGTTCATGCAGTATTTTTCCTGTATCTGCATCAAATAGAAGTGCAGCTGCTGCCTCAATATGTATTTTTTCTTCCGCATGGGATGTTGTTACTCCTAAGGAAGAAATTGACAATAAAAGTGCTAGTAAAATAGACAAGATTTTCTTCATATAGATTATCACCTTCGCATCGTTATTAGCATGTAGCTTGTCCCATTTTAGCATAAATTTGGATATGAAAAGGTTACAATTTCACACGAAATTTGAAAAGAATTTGTCGATTTTTGTTCAAAATTGCAGGGAAAAGGAGGTTTTTGGGGATAAATATAGAGAAGAATAAAAAAAGGAACGAATTTCGTTCCTTTTCACCATTTATATGTGTAAAAATTTCTCTACTTTTTCATCTGGTAAAATGTTTCCAACGAAGAATGTTCCAAATTCACCATAACGAGCACTTACTTCATCGAAGCGCATTTCATATATAAGTTTTTTAAATTGAAGAACATCGTCAGCAAATAATGTTACGCCCCATTCGAAATCGTCGAATCCAACAGATCCTGAAATGACTTGACGTACCTTACCTGCGTATTGACGACCAATTTTGCTATGACTGTACATCATTTTTTTACGCTCTTCCATAGGAAGCATGTACCAGTTGTCATCACCTTGGCGACGCTTGTCCATTGGGTAGAAGCAAATGTGATTTGCTTTTGGTAGTTCTGGATATAAGCGAGCTAAGATTTGTGGATTTTGGTATGGATCTTCATCAGCTGGAAGGTAGTTGCTTAGTTCAACAACAGATACGTAAGAGTATGCAGGAACCATATATTCAGCTAATGTTGTTTTATTCAATTCTGTCTCAATTTCATTTAACTCTTCCATTGTTGGACGTAAAATCATAAGCATAATATCAGCTTTTTGGCCAACAACTGTATACATTGCATGACTGCCTTTTTTTGCAGCAGCTACTTCGTTCCATTTTTCAACGACATTTAAAAATTCAGACACTGCCTGTCCGCGTTCGTCGCTAGATAATGTTTTCCATGCAGCCCAATCAATAGAACGTAAATCATGTAAACAATACCAGCCATCTAACGTTGTTGTTGCTTCACTCATTCTATTCACCTCAGTTAATGATAGTTTTACACGTTAACTATAGCATATATAGTTTTAAAATCATCTATATAAAACCTTGGCGCATAAAATTGTCACATTTAAATTTATGTGAAAATAGGAGAAGATAAGGATTAAAGGGGCTTTATTTCTAGGCTGAATTTTATGAAAATATAATCATTTTCATTTTATCTATTTTTTGGGAGCTATAAGTTTAAAATATAGAGGAAAAGCAGTATTCTTAAAGATAGAGTTTTTTTAACATATGTAGGAGGGTTTATTCGTGAGCAACTTATTTACAACAGTAAAAGAAAAAGTTCAAGGAAAAGGCATTTCTATCGTACTTCCTGAAGGAACTGATGAAAGAATTTTAGGCGCTGCAGAGCGTTTAGCAAAAGAAGAGTTAGTAAAACCAATCTTAGTTGGTAATAAAGAAGAAATTAGCGCAAAAGCTGCTAGCTTGAATTTAACATTAGCAGGCGTTGATATTTATGACCCAGCTACATACGAAGAAATGGATGCGATGGTAGCATCTTTCGTTGAACGCCGTAAAGGTAAAGCAACTGAAGAAGACGCTCGCAAAATCCTTAAAGACGAAAACTACTTCGGTACAATGCTTGTATACATGGGCAAAGCACACGGTTTAGTAAGTGGTGCAGCTCACTCTACAGCTGATACAGTTCGTCCAGCACTTCAAATCATTAAAACAAAACCAGGCGTTACAAAAACTTCGGGCGTATTCATTATGGTACGTGAAGAAGAGAAATATGTATTCGCTGATTGCGCAATTAACATTGCACCAAACAGCCAAGACTTAGCTGAAATTGGTATCGAGAGTGCGAAAACTGCTGAACTATTCGGTATTGATCCACGCGTTGCTATGTTAAGCTTCTCTACAAAAGGTTCTGCGAAATCTCCAGAAACAGAAAAAGTTGTAGAAGCAACTCGCATTGCAAAAGAAATGGCTCCAGAACTAACTTTAGATGGAGAATTCCAATTCGATGCTGCATTCGTACCATCTGTAGCTGAGAAAAAAGCTCCAGGTTCTACAATTCAAGGTGATGCTAACGTATTCGTATTCCCAAGCTTAGAAGCTGGTAATATTGGCTACAAAATCGCTCAACGTTTAGGTAACTTCGAAGCAGTAGGACCAATCTTACAAGGTTTAAACATGCCTGTAAATGACCTATCTCGTGGATGTAACGAAGAAGAAGTGTACAAGTTAGCTTTAATTACAGCAGCTCAAGCACTTTAATTCTATAATGAATTGAAATAAAGACCGTCGCTATAATAGCGACGGTCTTTATTTTTCTAAGCCAAGTGCTTTATTGTTACGATCAATGATACGTTGTAAATTCGTCTCATATAAAGGAATTTCATCTACTGTTAATGGAGATGGTGTTAACTTTGGAGCGAATTGCTGCAGTGTTTTTAAAAGGCGCATCATTAAATCTTGTACTGTAATGGTTTCGCCAAGTAGTTCTGAAAGTGAAGCCATCGTACTCGGTACAATTTCAGGGTACGTAAAGCGTGTTTCTTCTCCTTGAATGGCTAGGTTGTAGAAATCACGAACGAGTGCGGCACGCTCAGAGCCACTTCCTGTAGCACAGAGATAAATTTGGACAGCGACACCACCGCGAATACGGCGCTGTGAAATACCAGCGAATTTTTGATCGCGAATACTCAAGTCATAGCTACCAGGACAGTAAGAGCCAACAATTTCTTTTGCCTCGATTGTAACGTCGTAATCTTTTAACATTTCCTGAATTAAATGCCACATTGTATCGTATCCAAGATCAATATCGATACCTTTTTCTGTTTCTTGGAATAAAAGTGATACGTTTAACACACCTTCATCAAGCGCAACTGCAAGTCCACCAGAATTACGAACGATAACATTGAAATTGTTTTCTTTTAAAAAGGAAATACCTTCTTCCAAGTGTGGTAGGCGTGAATCTTGAATGCCAAGGACAATTGTATTGTGATGAACCCAAGAGCGCATTGTTGCAGCTGATTCGCCCTTTCCGATACTTGTGCATAATGTGTCGTCCATTGCAAATGACTGCAATGCATGGAATGTTGGTCCCAAGCTAGACTGATCTACAATACGCCACTCTGGCTGAGATAAAATGGAACGGGAATTGCTCATATAACTAACCCCTTATCTTTAAAATGACAATCTCTATTATAGCAAAAAATAATGAAAGTAGTTTTTAAGAGGGAATCTTACTGAATTGTAAGGTTATCGTAAGGAAAGTGAATTGGTTAAACGAGCTGCGACAGTTAAACTAAGAGATGCAATGATGATTTTAGGAGGAATACAGATGAAAAAAGTTAAATTAGGACTCGTAGCGATTATGTCGGCTGCCGTATTTAGTGGCTGTTCTATTATGGATATGATTGCACCACAAGCAAAGGGCGTTGTTATGTACGGAGATGAAACAGGCGTTCAAAAAACAATGGATCAATATAAAGATAAAATTGAATCTCAAAATAAATTTGAAGCAAAACTAGGTACTGTTAATGAGAAAAAGGTTTTAATTATGAATAAAACAACAGCTGAAAAGATGGTAAAAGAAAACATGCTGAAAAAAGTAGTGAAAGAAGATGTAGAACCAATTAAAGCATTGCCGGCTATTTCTGATGAAGCTGGAATTGTATTTGCTAAAGAGGAACAAAAAGATGTAGTAATTGATGGAAAGAAAATGAAGTATGAAGGTAATGTAGTAATTGGTGATGCGCGTAAATATACAGATATGTATGCGGTTGTTAGTGATACGGAATATGCAAAAATAAGTGAACCGGTAAAAACGATTGGATTAGCAGCTTTTAAAGAGAATCCAAAGGAAAAGATTTTCCCAGATATAAAGAGAGGTTCTAACGTAGAAGAAGCACATATGGTGGAAGTGAAATAATAAAAAGGATGCATGTAATGCATCCTTTTTATTCTGCAATTTTTTCTAAGTTACCATTTCGATCCATTCGGAAAGATGTTTGAGAACGTTCTTCGTCATCCATGACTGCTAACTTACGAGCTCGGTTCATGATGTTCATAAGTGTTTCGTAATCTTCTTGTACAGTATGAGATTGTTGTTCTAATTTTTCTAGTTTCTTTTCTAGTTCTTCATTTCGAAGGATTTGTGCTCTAATTTCTTGTTTCAATCTCGTATTCTCGTTTTCAAGAGCTGTCACTTTTATATTTGAAGAGCCGACTGTTTGTAAAAAATAAATAACATCTTGCATTGTCATAGAGCCTTTCGCAGCAGGAACAGTAGATTCCTGATAGGGAATAGCTTCTTTATATTGTACAATTGATTCCTCTTGTACTAGTTCTTCATAATCAGTTATCGAATCTGAAGCTGGTGGTGTATAAAGTAAACGTTTTTTCGCTTGTTCACCGCTTGCAGCACGCATTTTATCTTTACGATGTTTTTTTGCTAGTTGAAGAGCTTGTTCATAGCTATAGCGAACAACAGCATTCCAACGGAAACCACAGGCAGCAGATGTACGATTTAATTGATCTCCTACTTCTTCAAATGCATTTAATTGAGTGCTTCCTTCTCGAACGTGACGAAGTACAGTTTCAGCAAGTAATAAATCGTCCTCATCCGTCCAAGCATCTTGTCTTACTTTCATAGATTCAACTCCCTTTCTTTTTATGAACTTCCTATTTTTATAATGGGCAAAAAAATGAGCTTTTATACAAAGCTTTTAAAAATATGGTAGATTTCGATGAAAGGTGAAAATTTTGCGATGAATGATGAGAGCTTCTGTAGGAGAGCATATAAATATATAGCATTATATGAAGAAAGAGCGTCGTAAGGAAACTTGCAACGAGCTTCAAAGAGCGGTAAAATACCATTTAGTGTTTATTTTTAAATGTACTTGAGAAAAGTTTAAAATAGAGGAAGTGTTGTATAATGGGAAACGAATTTCGTGTGTGTGATGATTGTCAGGCAACGAACGTTAAAACGTTGATTCCGAAGTTAAAAAAAGTAGATTCATGTGCAACGATTGAAGTTGGATGTCAGTCTTACTGTGGCCCTGGTCGTAAAAAATCATTCGCATTTGTAAATAATCGTCCAGTTGCGGCTCCAACAGAAGATGAATTAATTACAAAGATTGAAGTAAAGTTAAATAAATAAGAAAAAGAAGAGTGAACAGATTACTCTTCTTTTTTTATGCCCATAAGAGGAAAGAATTATTCTTTGGAAGCTTAATTGTTGAGGGATAATGGTAAGTGATACATAGGCATTACCTGTTCATTAAGGCTTCAATTTAGATAAATTTGTATTTCAAAATAATAGTTGACAGTCTTTGGAAGCGATAGGTAGAATAGAAGGTGTCTGATTCTGAGAATCATTATCAGGGAAGGTCAATTCACCTAATTTTTTTATTACTATTTGAGAATAAATTTCATTTTATTAAATATATGTTGTTGGTTAGGATGGTTGAGGGATGGAAGCGAGCGCAAGGAGTATAGGACAACAAGAAGAGAATGTTAAAGAGATTAAGAGTAGGCCGCTCATTGCTTCTATTATTTTAGTAGCAGGTACAGTCTTGTTAGCTTTAAGCATGGCATTGTCTATTTCGTTTGGTGCTGCAGATATTAGTTTAAAGACTGTATGGCAAGCTGTGTTTCAGTTTGACGGTTCTATTACGCATCATAACGTAATTCAAGAACTTCGCATGCCTAGGGCAATAGGGGGCGTAGTAGCAGGTGCCTTTTTAGCGGTATCGGGAGCAATTATGCAAGGTATGACGCGAAATCCACTTGCTTCTCCATCGTTAATGGGAATTACAGATGGGGCTGTATTTGGGATTGCAATTATGTATGCATTTTTTCCTAATTCACCTTATTTAATGTTTGTCATCGCATCTTTTATTGGAGCTGCGTTTGGGGCGAGCATTGTATATGGAATTGGATCTTCTTCACCAGGTGGATTAACACCTGTGAAATTAGCTTTAGCAGGTGCAGCAATTAGTGCTTTATTAGGGGCCATCTCATCTGGAATTGCGCTGTATTTCAATCTTGCTCAAGAGGTGAGCATGTGGAATGCTGGCGGAGTTGCTGGAGTGAAGTGGGAAAGTATTAATATGTTAGTGCCGATTGGGCTTGTGTGTCTTTTTATTGCAATTATGATGTCAAGGTATATTACAATTTTGAGCTTTGGTGAAGAAATTGCGATTGGACTTGGTCAAAATACGACACTAATTAAATTTATCGGAACAGTACTTGTTCTTGTGTTAACAGGTTCTGCAGTTTCTATGGCAGGATCGGTTGGATTCGTTGGACTTGTCATTCCACATATGACTCGTTTCCTTGTAGGCTCAGACTATAGATGGGTTATTCCATGTTCTGCAGTCTTAGGCGGGCTGTTAATTGAATGTGCAGATATGTTATCTCGCGTTATTAACCCACCGTTTGAAACGCCAATTGGAGCAATTACAGCACTAATTGGGGTTCCATTCTTCCTCTACTTAGCACGTAACGAAGGGAGAGGAAAAATGTGAGGACAAGTGTCTTAACAAAAAAGAACGTTTCTATTTTAACAATTTTGGTAGGATTAATCGTCACTGTATTTTTAGTAAGTTTAAATACAGGAACATTTAAAATACCACCAATGGATGTATTAAAATCATTGGTTGGACTTGGGGCTGAAGATCAGTCTGTTATTTTATTTGAATTCCGTATGCCACGTATGGTTATTGCTATATTAGTTGGATCCGCTTTGGCGATGTCAGGTGCGATTTTGCAAGGATTATCGCGAAACCCACTTGCTGATCCAGGTATTATCGGTATTAACGCTGGAGCGGGATTAACAGTTGTTATATTCGTCTACTTTTTCTTCGGGAAAGTTGGGACTGGTACATTTTTATCTGTATTTATCCTTCCATTCTTCGCGTTAGTTGGTGCGATATTAGCAGCGGTTATTATTTATTTACTAGCATGGAAAGACGGCGTTTCATCTACTCGATTGATACTTGTTGGTATCGCTGTTGCAGCTGGGTTTGGTGCTGTTAGTTTAATTTTTTCTATGAAGATGACATCTAACGATTTCCGTTTTGCGACGATTTGGTTAGCAGGAAGTCTGTGGGGTACAGATTGGAAGTTCGTGCTAAGTGTACTTCCATGGATGGTTATATTCTTGCCACTTGCTATTAGTAAGGCGCACATATTAAATGTAATGAACCTAGGCGACTCTACAGCTGTTGGCCTTGGCGTAAATGTAGAAAAAGAAAGACGTAAATTATTATTTATTGCAGTTTGTTTAGCGGGTGCATCTGTCGCTGTTGCTGGAGGAATTGGTTTTATCGGTTTAATGGCTCCACATTTAGCGAGGCGCCTTGTTGGTGGTAAACATCAAATTATGCTGCCTACTGCTGCACTAATAGGGACGTTTTTACTTTTATTCGCAGACGTAATTTCAAGAAGTGTGTTACCAACTTCAGAAATACCGGTCGGTCTTGTTATTTCTGTAATTGGTGCACCATATTTTATATACTTACTTATGAGGACAAAATAAAGGGAGGCTTTTTGTATGGCAACTTTAGCAGTTGATGCGGTATCTGTTGGCTATAATGAAGGGTTAATTATTGATGGATTAACAGTTGAAATTCCGGAAGGGAAAATTACAACAATTATTGGACCAAATGGTTGTGGGAAGTCCACATTATTAAAAACAGCTTCTCGTATTTTGAAGGCGAAAAAAGGTACTGTTTATCTTGACGGAAAAGCAATTGAGAAACAGCCAACGAAAGAAATCGCAAAGAAAATGGCAATTTTACCACAGACTGCAGAAGTGCCAACTGGCCTTACTGTGTTTGAACTTGTTTCATATGGACGTTTTCCTCATCAAAAAGGATTTGGAACGTTGAAAGAAGAGGATTATCGTTACATTCATTGGGCACTTGAAGTGACGGGAATGACAGAATTCGCAAATCGTTCAGCAGAAGCGTTATCAGGCGGGCAACGTCAACGTGTATGGATTGCGATGGCCCTTGCACAAGGGACAGAATTACTCGTATTAGATGAACCGACAACGTACTTAGATATGGCCCACCAATTAGAAATATTAAACTTATTGAAAAAGTTAAATGAAGAAGAAGGTAGAACGATTGTTATGGTTATCCATGACTTAAACCATGCTTCTCGTTTCTCAGATCATATGATTGCATTAAAAGCAGGTAAGTTAATGAAACAAGGAACGCCAGATGAAGTAATGACAAGTGAAACACTTCGTAACGTATTTGAGATTGAAGCTCAAATCGTTCCATGTCCAGTAAACTGTAAGCCAATTTGTTTAACATATGATTTAGCGATGATTAGTAATCAATTGCGTAAAAAAGCATAATTAGAACCCCCTCTTAGAGAGGGGGGAATTCTAATGGACGTTGAGCTTCTTATTAGTAAATAGGAAGTTGAACACCCGTTAGAACGGGGCATAAACAACAATTAATAAATATATATTGATTAATTGTTAATCTTGTTTCTTATAGTTCACTGTAACTTATAAGAGAAATACAGCTAGAAGGAGTGGGAACATGAAGAATTTTAAAATGGCGTTATTAGCAATGGTACTAGTCGTTACTTCTGTACTATTTGCAGCTTGTTCTAACAAAGAAGAGAAGAAAGCAGATGCGAAGGATGCGAAGACTGAAGAGCGCACTGTACAACATGCAAAAGGGGAAATTAAAATCCCTGCAAATCCAAAGAAAATTGCTGACCTTAGTGGTTCAACAGAAGAATTATTAATCTTTGGTATGAAACCAATTATTACTGCTAATACATCTCAAGAAAAAATTGATGCACATATTGAAAAGAAATTAAAAGACGTAAAACCAGTTGGTTCTGCTTGGGGCGATAAAATTAACATCGAAGCAGTAGCTGCTGCAAAACCAGACTTAATTCTTGTAAACAATCGTCAAGAAAAGATCTATGATCAATTATCTAAAATTGCACCAACAGTTATGTTAAAAACTCCATTAGACCAATGGCGTCCAAAATTCGAAGAAGTAGGTCAAATCTTCGGTAAAGAGAAAGAAACAAAAGAATGGTTTAAACAGTATGATGAAAAAGCAAGCAAATTACATGATAAAATCGTTGCGAAAACTGGCGATGCTAAATTTATGAAAATGGCTGCATATCCAAATGCTTTCCGCGTATACGGTGACTACGGTTACGGTAGCGTAATCTTTAACGATTTAAAATTACCAGCAGTTAAAGGTACACCAACGGATAAACCATTAGTACAAGTACAAAAAGAAGCTTTAATCGATTACAACCCAGATTACTTATTCGTATTTACGACTGGTGACGGTTCTCAGCGTCTAAAAGAATTCCAGGAAGAATCAATTTGGAAAAACATGAACGCTGTTAAAAACAACCACGTATTTACAATTAAAAACGAAGACTTAAACAAAGGTTACTTCCCTCTAGGTAAAGAAATGATCTTAGATGAAGTTGCTGAGTTCGTTTTAGGGAAATAATGTATAAAAAGAAATCACTTTTACTCCGGTAAAAGTGATTTTTTCTTTATATAAGGGCAATTAATATAGTCTTTCATTTCTTTCTGTTTCCTATTTCGTTTATAATATATAGTAAGAATGCAGTAAAGAAAGGGGGATGTCGGAAGGTGGTATATTTAAACGACAAACTCAGCGAAACAAAAGTGTTTAAAGACCCGGTACATAAATATGTGCACGTGCGCGATCGTGTTATTTGGGATTTAATCGGAACGAAAGAATTTCAACGCTTACGCCGTATTAAGCAGCTTGGAACGACATTTTTTACATTTCACGGTGCAGAGCATAGTCGCTTTACTCATTCATTAGGTGTATATGAGATTATTCGTCGTATGATTGATGATGTGTTTGATGGCAGACCGAACTGGAATGCTGAAGATAGATTGTTATGTTTATGTGCGGCATTACTTCATGATGTCGGTCACGGCCCGTTTTCTCACTCCTTTGAAAAAGTATTTTCATTAGATCATGAGAAATTTACACAAAAGATTATCGTTGGAGATACGGAAATTAATCGCGTATTAAGTCGTGTGGATAAAGATTTTCCACAAAAGGTAGCCGATGTAATCGCAAAAACATCTTCTAATAAATTAGCGATTAGCATGATTTCCAGTCAAATTGATGCAGATCGTATGGACTATTTATTAAGAGATGCGTATTTCACTGGCGTAAAGTATGGAAACTTTGATATGGAACGTATATTGCGTGTCATGCGTCCGTACGGCAATCAAGTAGTTATTAAAAATAGTGGTATGCATGCTGTTGAGCATTATATTATGAGTCGTTATCAAATGTATTGGCAAGTATATTTCCATCCGGTGACGCGCAGTGCTGAAGTTATTTTAACGAAGATTTTACACCGTGCAAAATCATTGCACGAGAAGTATTATACATTTAAAAATCATCCGGTTCATTTCTATTCTTTATTTGAAGAAGAAGTAACAGTAGAGGATTATTTAAAGTTAGACGAGAACGTTATGTATTATTACTTCCAAGTATGGCAAGACGAAGAAGATCCAATTTTAAGTGATTTATGCCGCCGTTTTATGAATCGAAACCTATTTAAATATGTAGAGTTTACAGATAAGCACGGTTTAGATAATTGGATGGAATTAAGTAGCTTATTTAAAAAGATTGGACTTGATCCAGAATACTATTTAGTAGTTGATTCAACATCAGACTTACCGTATGACTTTTACCGTGCTGGTGAAGAAGAAGAACGTCTGCCAATCTTACTTCTTATGCCAAATGGAGAGCTTAGAGAGCTTTCACGTGAATCGGATATTGTTGAGGCGATTACTGGTAAGAAGAGAAGGGATCAAAAATTATTCTATCCGCATGATTTAATCTATGAAGATGGAAGAAAAGGAAAATATAAAGAGAGAATCATCGAGTTACTAGAAGGAAAAAAATAAGAAGCAGCTAAGAGCTGCTTCTTATGAAAGAACTTGGAATTATTTGTCGCTTAAGCGTTTTCCGCCAACTGCATAATGGTTTTTAGACATTTCTTCGATGAAAACAACGATGTTTTCTTCAGGAGCACCAGTTGTTTCGCTTACTGCTGCTGTTACTTTCTCAGCAAGAGCTTTCTTTTGTTCCTCTGTGCGTCCTTCTAGCATTTTCACTGTTACGTATGGCATATATAATCGCTCCTTTTATGTAAGTTACACTCTTATTATAGCGGATTATGGGGAAGAACAATCGAAAAAACAAATAATTTCTTTTTTTGACATATTGAAGAGGAGATGAATCATGGATCAGTTATTTAGATATCCATTGCAAGAAATCCCGTTAGTAGCAATGGCGATTATTATTGCATTATCAGTGCATGAATTTGCGCATGCATATGTTGCATATAAATTTGGAGACGATACAGCAAAGAGACAAGGTCGCTTAACTTTATCACCGATGGCGCACTTAGATCCTATCGGGATGATTGCAGTATTAATTCTTGGTTTCGGTTGGGCAAGGCCAGTACCAGTTAACCCGTACAATTTTAAAAGACCGCGTCTTGCTGGGATATTAGTTTCGATTGCTGGGCCGATCAGTAACTTAATTTTAAGTGCGATTGGTTTAATTATTTTATATAGTTTAGCGGTATTCGGAGTATTTGATGCAATTCCAGCTGCAGTAGCAGATACGTTAGGTCGATTCTTCCAAATTTTTATTATGCTTAATATCGTTTTACTTGTATTTAACTTATTACCAATCCCGCCACTTGATGGATATCGTGTTGTGGAGGATTTAGCACCAGCAAATATTCGTGCGAAAATGACACAGTATGAAAAGTATGGAGCAATCGCGTTATTAATTCTCGTTATTACACCGCTTAGCAATTACACAATTCAACCTATTTTCAATGTTGTCATTCCGTATGTATTTGTATTTTTAGACAGTATCATTGCGCCTATTTTCAGGCTTTTCTAATCAGTAAGCGAGGAGGACTTTATATATGACAGAGAAAAAGAAAAAAATCGGTTTTAATATCGTGAAAAATGATTCAACAGATGGACATGGTGGATTTGGCGTTGGGGCATTAAGCCTAGAAAATATTTCACCTGTATTTGTCGATGTACTAGAGAAAACAGCCTTTGTTGATATCGGTGCGATGCATGCGCGTAGTACGGTCGAAAAAGGTATTAAGTTTTTAACAAATAAAGATGAAGTTCCAAACGGAAAACCATTTTGGCTTGTGTGGGTAACGATTGAAAGAACTGCGACAGGAGCTTATTATGCAGGTGTAACAGCTTGTGAAATGACAGTTGACCGTGAAATTCGTCGCGGATATAAATCACTTCCAGAGCACGTAAACAAAATGGATAAATCAATGAAGCGTCACATTATGGTTGACCATATGGATGAATCATCTAAAAAAGTACTTGGTACATTCTTGAAAGAACATAATGAAGCGATTTGGAACGAATCTAGTGAAGAATTGCACCGTGCATTATTAAGTGAATAAAAAATAGCTGACGGATGCCCGTCAGCTATTTTTTTTACCAAGGAAGATATTTTTTCCACCAACCTGTTTTTTTCTTTTCTTCAGTTGTCTTTTCAAATTCTTCCTTATCATCAACATGATCCATACAATATTCAGTTGGTTCTGTACCTTTTGCGAAATACATTTTAACTGAAATTGGACAGTTTTTTGTAGCGATTTTTCCGTTTTCAGGATTAATATCGACTGCAACGACGTCACTTGGCTGCTTAAACTCTTTTTTAGGTTGGCCATCTAAGCCTTTCTCCATCGTATCGGTCCATATTCTTTTCGCATATCCTTGTTCTGCTACGTTTGAAATCGATTTAGGTTGATCATATCCAACCCATACACCAGTTACGATTTGCGGGGTAAATCCAATCATCCAACTATCTGTTTCAGTAGAACCAGATTTTCCGGCATATGTTCTCGAGAGTTTAGATAACATCGACTGACCAGTTACAGCAGCGTAACTGCTTAGTTTTTTATTAAACATACCCGTCATCATTTCTTCCATCACAAACGCTTTGCTCTTATCGAGAACTTGTTTGCTCTCCAAATGAGCATCGTATAACATATTCCCTTCATGATCCATAATGCGGCGAATGAAAATAGGTTTTACTTCCTTTCCGCCGTTTGCGAACATGCTATAAGCATTTACCATTTCAATTGGCTTTACAGGAGATGTACCAAGAGCAAGAGACGGAACATCTTTTAATGCACTCGTAATTCCGAATTGTTTCGCTGTTTTTGTAAGGATATCTTCACCTAAAAATAAATTTGTTTTCACAGCATATATGTTATCAGAGACTGCGAGGGCTTGTGCCATCGTTACGAAATCATCTGCATAATAATCTTTATAGTTTTTTGGTTTATACTTTGAAACACCGTCACCTAAAGTAAATACCGTGTATTCGCTTTTTAAGCGCGTAGCCGGGGTGAAACCTCGTTCTAGTGCCGCATAGTATAGAAATGGCTTAAATGTAGAACCAGGCTGACGAACGGCTTGTGTAGCCCTGTTAAATTGACTCGTATTATAATCAGTTCCACCAACAAGGGCAGCTACTTCACCTGTTTTTGGATTCATAGAGACGAGAGCAGTTTGTATGTTTGTTGTGTCAGGTATGTGATCTTTTACAGCTTGCTCTGCAACCGATTGTAATTTAGGGTCTAGCGTTGTATAAATACGCAGGCCGCCCTTTTGTAAGGCTTGCTCATCTAATCCGATATCAAGAAGAAGAGAAGCCTGTACAGCATCTTGGAAATAAGGCGCGACCTCTGCCACTTTTTTCGCATCTAATGAAGCAAAGCTTAGTGGTTCTTTTTTTGCTGAAGTTGCTTGTTTCTTCGTAATATAACCTTGTTCTACCATTTCATCTAATATGAGAGATTGTCGTCCTTTAGCACGATCCTCTTTCAAAAAAGGAGAGTAGACACTAGGTCCTTTCGGGATACCAGCGAGCATGCTAGCTTCTGCTAATGTTAATTCTTTTGCTGTTTTATCGAAATATAGACGAGACGCAGCTTCGATTCCGTAAGCGCCATGTCCGTAATAAATTGTATTTAAATAACCTTCTAAAATATGATTTTTATTATAGTTCACTTCAAGGCGGACGGTGTACATCGCTTCTAATAGTTTCCGTTTCCACGTTTTATCATGATCTAAGTATAGGTTACGAGCATACTGTTGTGTAATCGTACTAGCACCTTGGACTTTTGCCATCGCTTTTAAATCGGCAACAATAGCCCCAGCAATACGCTTCATATCAAAGCCATGATGTTTGTAGAATCGTTGATCTTCGATAGATAGTGTTGCCTCTTTTACATAAGGAGAGATTTCATTGAGAGATACATTGTAGCGTTTTTGCATTTCATTACTTTGCCCTATAACAGTGTCATCATTAGCGTAAAAGACACTTGTTTGCGGGACAGCAACAGGAGGAGGTCCCATAATTTTTGCAATTATAATAATAACAAAAAAGGAAAAAACGAAAAAAAGAACAGAAGAAAACATTACGGTGAAGAAAAGACGTTTATATTTTTTAAGTTTCGGATTCATAGTTTGATTCATCTTTTTCAGCCCCTCATTCATACAAACATTATTGTATTAGTATTGAGGGTTTTCGGTTATTTTAAACAATGAAATTTTGAAAACAAAAGCTCCTTCAATTAAGAAAGGAGCTCAAAGGCACGTGCTGGCCAATCGGTAATAATGACATCTACGCCATAATCAACCATAGTTTGTAAATCTTTGTATTCGTTAATTGTATAAGGGCGGAAAACATACCCTTGTTTTTGCGCTAGTTGAACAAATTCCTTTGTTAGTAGTTGAAAGTTTGGATGTAAACCAGTTGCTTCTCTAGTTTTTGCTTCAGCGATAGGATCAGCAAGTGGTGTATCGTATAAAATCGCTCTTGGGATTTCAGGAGCAATCTCTGCTAATAATGAAACAGATTCGTGGTTAAATGAGGAGAATACAATTTGATTAGATAGATGATATTCTCGAACAAGAGCCACAACTTTTTCTTCAATATTAGGGTAGTGAATGACATCTGTTTTTAACTCAATATTGAGCTGTAAATTTGTTGTAGATAGCCAAATGAACACTTCACGTAACGTTGGAATTTTTGCTTCATCGAAAGAGGGGTCTTTATGGCTACCAGCATCTAAAGCTTGTAATTCCGCTACCGTTTTTTCAGAAACAAGACCTATGCCATTTGTTGTGCGATCTACCGTTTCATCGTGAATCACGACAAGTTCACCATCTTTTGACAGGTGGACATCAAGTTCAATTCCATGGGCACCAATGCGTTCAGCTTCTTGGAAGGCAATCATCGTATTTTCTGGATGTGTTCCTTTTACCCCGCGGTGGGCGAAAATAAGTGGTTTATTCATACGGAAATCTCCTTATCGTTTCTTTTCTTTCATTATGAAACTGCTTTTGAAAAAATACAATTGAATAGGATAAACATTTACAAAAGTCTAACAGTTGCACAAAAGTTAACGTTAACGTAAAATGTAATAGTTGAGTGAAGGGAGGAATAAACATGTATAAGATTGATGAAGTCACAAAGCAAGTTGGTTTAACAAAACGTACACTTCGTTATTATGAGGAAATTGGTTTAATTCATCCCCCAGAACGTAGTGAGGGGAACATTCGCCTGTATACAGATGAGGATATCGCCAGAATTAAACGGATTGTGGAAGCGAAAGAAGTATTAGGAATTACGCTTCAAGAAATGCAACATTTCTTATCGTTAAAAGAAAGAATGGAACAAAGAAGAAATAGTGCAAACCCTCGTGACCGCGAAATGATTCAAGAAATTAAAGAGATGCTTGAAAAACAAGTGCAAACGCTAGACGAGAAAATGGAGCAAATGCAGCGTGTAAAGGTGGAACTAGAAGATAGCTTACATCGTGCAGTGACATTTTTGGAGAGTACAAAAGGAGAATGATCAAAATGGAGAGCAAACAAAAATTAGGGAGATTAATTACAGTGGTGGCTACCTTCCTTGCCTTTTCGGGTATAGGGGTAGTCGATCCAATCTTACCAAGCATTGCTGAACAAATTGGTGCATCGCATTGGCAAGTAGAGATGCTATTTACAGCATATATTTTAACGATGGCAATTATGATGTTACCAGCTGGAATATTCGCATCAAGATTTGGTGATAAACGAATGATGACGATCGGTCTTGCGATTGTAACTGTATTTGCGTTTATATGCGGTATATCGCAAACGATTGCCCAATTATCTATTTTCCGCGCGGGGTGGGGATTAGGAAATGCAATGTTCTTCGCAACGGCGATGACATTATTAATTGCATTAAGTAAAGAAGTTCATGAAGCAGTAGGATTGTATGAAGCAGCTATCGGTTTAGGAATGGCAGGCGGACCGTTATTAGGCGGGATATTAGGTGGACATTCTTGGCGTTACCCATTTTTTGCGACGAGTATTTTAATTTTCTTAGCATTTATTTTAGTTTTCTTTTTTGTAAAAGAACCGGAGCGAAAAGTGAAGCGTAAAGCGGCAGGTGTAGGAGAATTACTTAACCTGGTGAAATATAAGCCGTTTATGCAAGGTGCGATTTCAGGAATGTTATACTACTACGGATTTTTCGTGGTGTTAGCATATTCACCACTTATTATGCATTTATCTGCTATTCAATTAGGATTTGTATTTTGTGGATGGGGATTAGCGTTAGCTTACGGTTCTGCAATTTTAGCTCATAAGCTAGAAGGGAAATATGAGCCGAAGGCATTGTTAAAAGGTAGTTTACTCGTATTTGCCCTATTTTTAATTGCACTATTCTTTGTGAAAGTTATGTGGTTACAAATTGTATTAATTGTTCTATCAGGATTAGCGTCAGGGTTAAATAATGCATTATTTACAAGTTATGTAATGGATATTTCACCTTATGAAAGATCTGTTACATCTGGTGTTTATAACTTCGTTCGTTGGTTAGGTGGCGCAATTGCTCCAATCTTATCAGGAATCATCGGCCACACTGTTTCACCGCAAAGTCCATTTTTAGTCGGTGGAATTGTGGTGTTAGTCGGTTGCGTAATAATTTTAATTCCAATTCGTAAACCGGTAGAAGTAGAGACAAAAGCCCTTTCTTAAGAAAGGGTTTTCTTTCCTATTACAGGGCAATCCCTTTTCACATATATGTTAGAACCCTCTGACTAAAATATATTTTCGGTATTTTTGTACTTTTAACTATACTTTTCGGATGTTTTGTTTTATTTTTGTTAGGGGACATTAATGATGTCCCTATTATAAATTTGCATTGAAAGGCGTGATTGTACGATGGAACTATGGTTCACTGAAAAACAAACAAAACATTTTGGGATTACGGCACGTATTAACCGCACATTACATACGGAGCAAACAGAATTCCAAAAACTTGATATGGTTGAAACGGAAGAGTTCGGAAACATGCTTATTTTAGATGGCATGGTTATGACAACAGAAAAAGATGAGTTCGTTTATCATGAAATGGTAGCGCACGTACCTTTATTTACACATCCAAACCCTGAAAACGTATTAGTTGTAGGTGGTGGCGATGGTGGTGTTATTCGTGAAGTGTTAAAACACCCAAGCGTAAAGAAAGCAACTCTTGTTGAAATCGATGGAAAAGTAATTGAGTACTCTAAACAATACTTACCATCAATTGCAGGCGCATTAGATAATGAGCGTGTAGAAGTAAAAGTAGGAGACGGTTTCCTACACATCGCAGAGAGCGAAAATGAATATGACGTAATTATGGTAGATTCTACTGAGCCAGTAGGACCAGCAGTAAACTTATTTACGAAAGGTTTCTACGCTGGAATTTCAAAAGCGTTAAAAGAAGATGGTATTTTCGTTGCACAAACGGACAACCCTTGGTTCACACCAGAACTAATTACAACTGTGTTTAAAGACGTAAAAGAGATCTTCCCAATTACTCGTTTATACACAGCGAACATTCCAACTTATCCAAGTGGTCTTTGGACGTTCACAATTGGATCTAAAAAACATGATCCATTAGAAGTAAGTGAAGAGCGTTTCCACGAAATCGAAACGAAATACTACACAAAAGAATTACACAATGCAGCATTCGCATTACCGAAATTTGTTGGCGATCTAATTAAGTAAGAGAATCGTATCGAACCAATAAAGTGTAAGTAGCTCATTTAAGGTGTTTGTCCAGAAGACTTGAACATGCTAGCTACTTACACTACTGTAAAGAAAATTGTCTTCTTATTGTAAAAAAGAAGACCCCCGGTAAATCGAGAAAGAGGAGCAATTCGCTCCAAATTTGAGAAATAATGAAAGGTTGGGATACCTTAAGTTCCACATAAGGAGGAAAAGAATATGCGTTTTGATGAAGCTTATTCAGGTAAAGTATTTATTAAAAGTCATCCAAGTTTTGAAGAGTCAAAGGTAGTTATTTACGGGATGCCTATGGATTGGACAGTAAGTTACCGTCCGGGATCTCGCTTTGGCCCTGCACGTATTCGTGAAGTATCAATCGGTCTTGAGGAATATAGTCCATATTTAGATCGTGAACTAGAAGAGGTAAAATATTTTGATGCGGGTGATATCCCGTTACCATTCGGAAACGCACAACGCAGCTTAGACATGATTGAAGAGTATGTATCAAAACTTTTAGATGCCGATAAGTTTCCACTAGGGCTCGGCGGTGAGCACTTAGTGTCTTGGCCAATTTTTAAGGCAATGGCAAAAAAATATCCGGATTTAGCAATCATCCACATGGATGCTCATACTGATTTACGTGAATCATATGAAGGGGAGCCTTTATCCCACTCTACACCAATTCGTAAAGTGTGCGATTTAATTGGTCCGGAAAACGTATATTCTTTCGGAATTCGTTCTGGAATGAAGGAAGAATTTGAATGGGCGAAAGAAGTAGGTATGAACTTATACAAATTTGACGTACTAGAGCCGTTGAAAGAAGTATTACCGAAACTTGCAGGACGCCCAGTTTATGTCACAATCGACATTGACGTATTAGACCCAGCTCACGCTCCAGGAACAGGAACGTTAGAAGCTGGAGGTATCACATCTAAAGAATTATTAGATTCCATCGTGGCAATTGCAAATTCAAATATAAATGTAGTTGGAGCAGACCTAGTAGAAGTAGCTCCTGTCTACGACCATAGTGATCAAACACCAGTCGCAGCAAGCAAATTCGTGCGGGAAATGCTGCTCGGTTGGGTAAAGTAAAAGTGAAGCCGACTGTTTAGACCCGGTGACTAAGGTTCTTTCCTGCAAAAGGTGCTTTTTACCTTTTGGCAGGGAAGGTTCTTAGACGCAAGGGTCTAGGAGGCGTAACTGGATAGAAATAAAAGCGGAGATTTTAGCCGCTGTAGCTGGATAAAACAAGAGCCTCCTATATGAATAGGGGCTCTTGTTTTATCGATATGTGTCGGTAAATCTACATATTAAAAAAAACGCTGATATAATTTCACTGACTGTCACGAGACATAAAAAAGAGCGATTCTCAAACGATGAGAATCGCTCTTTTTCTTATGCAACATTCTCTTCCGAAGCAATGCCGCGAATTTCATCAGCAGAACGGATTGGATATTTGCGGAATATAATTGATCCGATGTACCCAACAATCGTGGTAACGATTCCACATAATACAGCAGCAATTGTTACTTTTACGACGTCATTAAATCCGAATAAGACAAGAAGTCCTGGGATTGGTGATGCGGTTCCTGGTGCATTATTAACGAGCTGGAACAGAGATGTAATAATACCAGCAAGTGCACCGCCAACGAAGTTTGTCGCATAAATTGGAATTGGATTTGCTGAAACAACATCGGCTTGTGTTAAAGGCTCGATTGCTACAGCGATTGTGTCTTTCTTTGAACAAATTTTTAGTCGTTTAAAGAAAATAAAGTTCATTGGGGCTGAGGCTGCTACAGCAAGACTACCAATTGCCATTGGTAAACCTGTTAATCCAAGCATTGCAGTTAGTGCCATAGAACTTAATGGAGAGGTAGAAATAACTGTTATTAATCCACCAAGCATAATGCCCATAATGATAGGACTTTCTGTAGTTGCAACTGAAATCATAGAACCGATTTTACCGAGCGTTGCGTTCACGAGCGGATCCATAAGCATGGCCATTCCGCGTGAGATTGGTGCGGCAATAAATAAAATTGCTAAAAACTCTACACCAGCAGGTAATTTCTTTTCGAGGAATTTCACGACGAAAGCGCAAACGTATCCGGCAAAAAATCCTGGTAAAATGCCGAATCCACTAGTAGCGATACCGATTAAAACAGCATATACGGGTGAAACACCGATTGCTAGTGCGACTAAAATTGCGGCTGCGACACCACTCATACTACCAGAAGCTTCTCCTACTGATTGTAGAAAGTCATTATGAAACATTTCTCCACCGATATAACGGTGAAATGCTTCAATAAGAAAACTTGCGATTGCTGCATTAGCTAAAGCACCCATTGCTTTCATTCCGTAAGGAGCGCGGTAACTAAAAAGTGTAAATAGACAAAGTACAACAAGTAATAGTGCTAAACCTTGCAAGATAGCCATTGGAAAACTGTCTCCTTTGATTTTTGTAATAAAAATTTGTATCATTCAATAATAATATAAAAGTTCATGAAACGGAAAAAATTTTTATTGGGAAATTGCTATAAGGTGAAAAACCCTTACAATAATGTAAGGAAAGTGTAAGACTTTTCAATAGAGTATAGTATGCCTTTTTCCGTATAATACAGGTATAGACATAAGACTAGTGAGAAAGAAGTGCAAACAGGAGGCGCATGTATGAAATTGGTAATTAAAGTTTTAGTTGTATTCGCCATTATTCTAGGTGGAACAGCGTATTATTTGAACACAAAAACAGAAGGTGTACATGCTTTTGTAGACAACTTCTTTTCAAATAAAGAAATACAAGATTATTATGCGGTTATAGATAAAGGTGAGAAAAAAGACGGTGAATACTTGTATACATTTAAAGGGTATACAGAAGACGGAAAGTTACAAGTTGTGAAAAGAATGATGAACCGTGAATTGCATACTGGGGCGTTTATAAAAATTTATGCAAAAGGTATGCAAGGAAAAGGATGGGCTGAAATATCGAAAGAGTCAATCCCACAAAAAGCGTTGGAAAAAATAGAAAAACCATAAAAGGAGCGACTTATTCGCTCCTTTTTTAGTGCGTTAAAATAGTGATAGATGTTTTTTCTTTGTTAGAAATGATTTTTGCACGTCCACCAATCGGGAAAGTGAAAATCGGGGTTGTATGCCCGAAACTTGCGTTTACAATGACAGGGATATGTGCGAGTTCAGGTTTTGAAGCAATCATTTCTTGAATGTCTTCTATCGTACATTCTGCGCCTTTTTGCATCTTTCCTATAACGATGCCTTTTACATGTTCAAAATCTTGTTGTTGCATAAGAGAATGTAAATAGCGATCAAAAGTTTTAAGGGTAGATGTTCCTGTTAAACTATCCTCTTCAATAAATAAAATTTTCTCCTTTAAGTTAGGCATATATGGCGTACCTTGCAGTAAGTTAAATGTGCTCATATTGCCACCGATAATATCTCCTGTAGCTTCTCCCTCGTGAATTGAAACATATCCTTTATTTTTAATAAATTCTCGATTTTCCTGATCTACATACCAAGAATCATCGCTCCATGTTTCAGATGGCAATATTTCAATAGGTTCATTAGAAGTTAAGCATTTTAAAAAGTAATCGGTCGTATACTCGAGTCCTTTTTCCATTCCAAATGAAGAGAAATGGGGTCCTGAATATGTAACAAGTCCTGTTTTTGTGTAAATTGCATTATTTAACGCAGTGATATCAGAATAGCCACAGAAAAATTTCGGGTTTTCTCGAATCAAATCGTAATCGAGATGTTTTAATAAGCCATTAGAGTTGTATCCGCCAAGTGTCGTCAAAATGGCTTTTACATTCGGGTCTCTAAATGCTTCGTGAAGATCGTGAACGCGTGAAGAGATAGAAGAGGAAGCAAATCGATCTATCTCATCAGCATATGTTGAGAATGTAACTTGAAAGCCCATGTCGTTTAATCTTTTTATAGCAAGCTCTTGATTCGTATTTGAGGCAATACTTAAACTACAAGATGGTGAAATAACTCTAATTTCATCACCCTTTTTTAATTTTGTTGGTAGCACTTAGATTCACCTCTATAATTAATTAAATATTTAGATTTAACAAATATTTTATCATATGAAATAAAGTGAAAGTGAATTATTTTTTGAAATAGAGTTTTCCTGATTTTTCAGCAGACAGACAGAGGTTTTTTTTGATATGATAGGAAAAGTGATTTATTATAAGTAGTATTTAATATCTATAACATTTGAAAGGTGTGCAAGACGTGGAGAAACAACTTGCAGGCTTGCCGGTACACGTTCATTTCGTAACAGAAATCCGTGAAGGGGCGAGGAAGGAAACCGTTGCTTTTGAAGCAAATGGTCAATACTATGTAAAAGGTCAAGGTACATACGTAACATTCCAAGAGCCGAACGAACAGGGCGAAGTGAAAACAATTATTAAAATTCAAGATGAACAAGTTCTCATTATGCGTTCAGGTGCTGTTTCAATGCGTCAAACGCATGTGAAAGGTGAATGGACAACTGGTACGTATACGAGTGAACTTGGTACGTTTGCATTGCAAACGAAAACTGATAACGTTCTTTTTAAATGGTCGGATGAAAAGAAAAAAGGACAACTCTTCTTAACGTACGCATTGCTTCTAAGTGAACAAGAAGCTGGCAGATATACAATTACACTTAATTTGAAGGAGGCAAAATAATGAATTCTTTAGAACAAGTAAAAGGATTAATTAAAGAAGAAATTCAAGCTGCTGTATTAAAGGCAGAATTAGCGACGGAAGAACAGATTCCAAACGTTGTATTAGAATCTCCAAAAGATAAAACAAATGGTGACTTCTCTACAAATATGGCAATGCAACTTGCACGCGTTGCGAAAAAAGCACCTCGTATGATTGCAGAAGAATTAGTTGCAAACTTCGATAAAGCAAAAGCTTCTATTGAAAAAATTGAAATCGCTGGTCCTGGTTTCATTAACTTCTACATGGATAATAGCTACTTAACAGACTTAATCCCAACAATCGTTAATGCTGGTGAAGCTTACGGTGAAACGAATACTGGTAAAGGTGAAAAAGTACAAGTCGAGTTCGTATCTGCGAATCCAACAGGTGACCTTCACTTAGGACATGCACGTGGTGCGGCAGTAGGTGACACTTTATGTAACGTATTAGCGAAAGCAGGATACGATGTATCTCGTGAGTACTACATTAATGACGCTGGTAACCAAATTCATAACTTAGCTCTTTCTGTTGAAGCTCGTTACATGCAAGCTTTAGGTCTAGAGAAAGAAATGCCAGAAGACGGATACCATGGTGCGGATATCATTGGAATCGGTAAACGTTTAGCTGAAGAGTTTGGCGATCGTTATGCAAAAGCTGATGCTGAAGAAAGCTATGAATTCTACCGTGAATACGGTTTAAAATATGAGTTAGCAAAACTTCAAAAAGACTTAGAAAGCTTCCGTGTTAAATTTGATGTATGGTTCTCAGAAACATCATTATACAAAAACGGAAAAATCGATGCTGCACTTGCAGTATTAAAAGAGCGTGACGAGATCTTTGAAGAAGGCGGTGCAACTTGGTTCCGTTCAATGACTTACGGTGACGACAAAAACCGTGTATTAATTAAAAATGATGGTTCTTACACGTACTTAACGCCAGATATCGCGTATCACCGTGATAAATTAGAGCGTGGTTTCGATAAGCTAATCAATATTTGGGGTGCTGACCACCATGGTTACATTCCGCGTATGAAAGCTGCTATTCAAGCGCTAGGTTACGATAAAGAAACACTTGAAGTAGAAATCATCCAAATGGTACAACTGTATCAAAACGGTGAAAAAATGAAGATGAGTAAGCGTACAGGTAAAGCAGTTACACTTCGTGAGCTTATGGAAGAAGTAGGCGTGGACGCAATGCGTTACTTCTTCGCAATGCGTAGCGGCGATTCTCATTTAGATTTCGATATGGACTTAGCTGTATCAAAATCTAATGAAAACCCAGTATACTATGCACAATATGCTCATGCTCGCGTATGCAGTATCCTTCGTCAAGGTGAAGAGTTAGGATTAGCTACAGGCGGAGACGTGAACTACAAACTTGTTACTTCTGAGAAAGAAGTAGAGTTACTGAAAAAACTTGGTGAATTCCCAGCAGTAGTTGCGGATGCAGCACAAAAACGTCTGCCACACCGCATTACAAACTATGCATTTGAATTAGCAGCAACATTACACAGCTTCTACAATGCAGAAAAAGTATTAAACCAAGATAACTTAGAATTAAGTAAAGCTCGTTACGAGTTAATGAAAGCAGTACGTACTACACTTCAAAGCGCATTAGCAATCGTAGGAGTATCTGCACCAGAAAAAATGTAATTAAGAAAAGCGGAAGCGGCTTGCTTAGAATAGGAGGGGGATGGAGCTCCTGACAGAGAGGCGTACTTTGCCTCGGAGGAAGGCGCGAAGCCACCGAGTATTCTAGCCGCTGGAGCTGGACATAAAGAAAAGCGGAAGCGGACTTTCGTTTTTAAGTAAAAGGCAATCACACGATGTTGTGATTGCCTTTTTGTATGGGGATAATAAAAAATAAAATTTTATCAAACAAAAGGAGAATTTGCGTCGTCTTATATAAATGACAGGAGGTTTCCGATGGAAGAAAAGGTAGAAGAATTAATTGATATATAAGCAGCAAATATATTCCTTATGCTATAAATTAGCGAAAACGAAAGAAGATGCAGAAGATATTTTTCAAGAGACTTGGATAAAAGTTTTTTCCTCTAGGCACCAACTTTCTTGTGTGGAAAATTATAAAAAATGGATTACTACAATTTGTGCTCGTACATTTTATGACTTTTATCGTAAGAAGAAAAGGTGGAAAGATCGCGTATTGGATTTATTTCATAAAGAGGATGGTGGAGAAATAGATTTGGCAGATGAAGTGAATATATCAGAAAAATTTATTCAAAAAGTAGAAGCGGAAATGATACGGGAAGTTATACAGTTATTGAATGAAAAATATAAAACTGTGCTCGTACTCTACTATTATGAACAATACTCTTATAAAGAAATGAGCGAAATATTAAATATACCGATTGGCACGGTGAACTACCGCCTTAATTATGCGAAGAAGCAAATGCGGGAACATTTGGAGGGGTTCGTTTATGACGGAAGATAAGTTTGATCAGAAGATAAAAAGTAGCTTAGCGGGAGAGATGATTCCAAGCGAAGAGCTAATAAATAATACGAAGCAGATTGTGCGAAATGCTCAAAAAATAGAGAAGAGATGGGTTATATGTATTCATGCTATTTGGATGATTGTATTAACTGTCACTCTAGAGCAGTTCGTTAGTCATTTGGATCATAAAATATCTGTCATTATAACGATAGTTATTGTGATGCACCTATACATTCCTATATATGTTGTCATACAGTCATTTTTAAAGAAGGAGTATAAATTACATGATAGAGTTCGCTAATCCATTTGTAGTAATTGAGATAGCTGGGATTGCAATGTTTTTGGCTTTTATAGCACTTTTAGTATGTGTAGTATCATGGGTGTATACAGATGCAAAAATGCGTGGAATAAGTAAGTGGTGGAGTGTTATAGCGATTGTATTGCCATTTTTTATTGGAGTTTTGTTATATATGGTACGAAGAAGTAAAAGGAAAGTAGAAGGAGAACATGCGATGAAGGGTATGAAAAAGCAAAAAATAACGCTGGTTGTGATATTTGCAAGTGCAATGCTTGTATTACTTAGCGGCTTTGCTTTCGTTCAAACGTTAGATGATATGTGGAGAGCTGGTGATATATATTTAGAAAATGAGAAGCAAGGGGAGACAAGTTACGAGGCAAAATTCTCATCATGGGATATTGCTGGGAAAGATATTGAACTTGAGTATGCAAAAGATACAGAAGTAACATTTTCTTATGAGACGGATGCAAAACGTGGGAATTTATGCTTTAGCTTGTATGAAAGGCAAGGAGAAGGAATAAGAGAGTTAAAAGAGATCTGTGAATCGAAAAAAGGTACTTTTAAAGCTGCATTAAAAGCGAATGAAAAGTATGTATTTAATATAAGTGGTGTAATGGTGAAAGATGGTTTTGTAAAAGTGAATTGGGAAACAAAGTAAAGGGCCTTGAGAAAGGCCCTTTATTTTATCGGATTGTATACGTAACCGAAAAGCTAACAGGACTATAGTAAACGTAAGGTGCATGAAACTGAACGTACATATTTCCATCTGTTTTTGCAGTGAAAATTCGGCCGTAACCATCAGAATAACGTCCAATAAGTTTATGATTTGAGTCATAAACACTGTAACTAGGAGTTTTGCTGTTAGGTTGAATTGTTAGTTCCTGTCCTTTTTGAAGGAAAACAGGTTCTTGTTCAGAACTACTTCCAGTTTGCAAAGAATAAAATTTTGTAAAGCTTTGTTCTTGAGTAGCGGCAGCCGCCTTTGTTTCAGGAATAAACGCGGTAGCACCAGTAATTCCTGCTAAAGTTAACGCACCGGCTAAAATCATTTTTTTCATAGTAAAGAAGCCTCCTTATTAGTTGTAATCATTTTTGTTACAGTTAATATTGTATATGATAATGAGTGGGAGGAAATATGCTTTTATGCATATATGTATTTTCTCAATAAAAAATCACCACTTTAAAGTAGGTGATTTTTGTTATAACTAATTGTTTTTTTCTTTTGGACTGACAAAAGAAGACGGATAAAGGCTTTATATCTGTTTTTTTTAAAAATTAATTTGTATTGAGAAATAGAAAAGTGCAACCTGAATTATTTGTATATTTTTAATGAGGATATAGATGTTATCACTTTTAAAAGAAAGGTGGCTTTTTCTGAAAAACCTAAACATATAATGTTGTGTAAATTAAGGAGAATTATATGAGGGTGGTCAACCTTAGCCAGAATATGATATGTAAAATAGGATAATTGGTTAACCTAAAGATGCCTTATAATAATGAAGTAAAAATGGGGAGCAACAATTAACTATTGATTTTTGGTAACAATTCTAGAATAATAGACTATGGAAAAAATTTGTTGTTTTTTGGGGGAATTACGAAAAAAGGCATGTCTGTATTATTTATTGATGAAATGCTAATAGGGAATGTTGTAATTGCTTTAAATCATGTTATTACAATCAAGGTAAGTGTACTTAAAATTATAATCTATCTAACAACTGAGTAGGTAATCCTCAAAACTTCTTATTTAAGGAGTCAAGGATTTGGTGCTAATCAACTTGATTTTTTAGATTCGATAAAAATAATGAGGAGATATACAGCTCTTATTTTTGATTTAACATCATTTATATATATATTAATACATAAATGTATATAAGTATATATAAATATTTTATTATTCGTAAAGAAATTAAAAATTTTTAGCGGATAGATGATATGTAGGTTTATTTTAATTTTTTGACATAGCTCTAGAATCAGATCCATCAGGAGAAACCCTTTTTCTCGACACCCATTTATATACTCCAAAAATGAAAAGACTGATTCCCGTATTTCTGCAAAATTCACATGAAATCAGTTGAAAATCACAATCGTTTTTAGTTACCCCAAAACTTGTTTCACTTTATTCAGATTTGGAGAATATTTCTTTTATCTTCATAGACAAATAATACTTCGTCCGTAATATTTTAATCATATAGCGCTGATGTTAAAATGTTTTTTGCATCAATTTATTTCGGTATTTAACTAAATATCAAATGTTTTAATACATGGACATTGTCAGCCGTACTTATGATGACAGAAAGCTTATCTTCTAATGATATCCTGTAAAATATGAGTATTTTAACTCGTTCCACATTTATAAGCTTTTTTGCTGGTATGCTGAATGCGACTATAATCCGTAATTTTCGTTATTTTTCAGAACGATAAGTATGGAAGTTGATAGGATGCATATTTGCTGTGAAGTAGTTAGTCTATATTTGCCCGCACTAAAATCTTTTACACATAGAATAATCATTTTATAATCCCTAAGGCACAAAAAGAAGAATGGTTGTCATGAGTTTCGTCTGGAATGCATTTTAAATCATTTTTTCCTGATTTTAAATGTATTCCAGTATCTGTCGCCTATATGTATTTATTATTTAAACTTTTTTGTCAAAGTTTATCTATGTTCCTATTAAAAAATATAGGTCAAAAGTACATAATTGTAGGCGTGTCGAAAATGTTAGATACACTTATAAAAAATCAAGTTTCAAGTTGTTAAGTAGTAGTGAAGGGGGGAAGAGAAATCATAATAGCTATTAAAAATACGTAGGTGAAATAGTTGGATAATAGAATTTTCATCATAACATGTTTGTACCAGAAACTATTTATATTTTAAATTATGAGGAGGCTAACATAAAGTATGTATTTAAAGAGAATAACTTCTATTTTTTCGATTATAATGATTTTCATGTTTACTATAGGTCAGAGTCTTTTACCTATAGTAGCAAACGCACAAGAATTAAATACATTAGGACTTGTGGATAGTTTTAAGATTGATAAAACAGATCTTTCTATCGGACAACGGACTAAAGTAACTATAAACTTCAGTGAAAAAGATAGTCTTAAGCTGAAGTCTGGAGACACACTAACATTAACACTGCCTCCAGAATTAAAAGGATTAAATACAGAGTTTCTATTAGATGATTATGGTACTTGTAAAGTCACTGCAGGTACTGTGGTATGTACATTTAATGATAAAGTGGGTACACATCAAAATATTAAAGGGTATTTAAACTTTTTTGTGGAAGCTGCTAATGTAGGAACGGATGAAAAGAAAGAGATTGAAACCAATTTCGGTACAAATGTAGATAAGCAATCTGTAACAATTACCGGCCCAAGCAGTGGTGGGGGTACAGATCCTGGAAAGCCACCATTTTTTTATAAAACTGGTGATATGAACTCAGGTAAGAGCGATGAAGTACGTTGGTTCTTGAATATAAACTTGGCTAAAGAAGAGTTAAGTGGTGATATTGTTGTGACTGATAATTTACAGGAAGGTCAAACACTTAATAAGGATAGTTTCTATATAATTGTAGATGATTATATAGGTCGTCGATCTTTAACGCTACAAGAGCTTGAAAAGCAAGGTTACGGAACGATTACCTTTACTGGAGACAAATCATTTAAAGTTGTGCTTAATAAGGATAAAGCGCGTCTTGCCTCCTTTTCGATTGGTTATACATCTACTATAACGGAAGCTGGGAAGAAGCAAGAGTTTTTTAAGAATGATTATACGATTGATTACCAAGTTCTAAACAAGGAACCAGTTAATGAATCGGGTACTCATCCAGTCGAAAATATGACAGCTGGCGGTGGTGCTGAAGGTAACGTGACTCCAAAAGGAACACTAAAAATTGTGAAGCATATTGAAGGGGATGAAGAAAAAGTAATCCCAAATGTTTCGTTTAAGTTGTATAAAGAGCCTGATGAACAAGTTGGAGATGTATATAAAACAGATGAAAAAGGGATAATTGAAATCCCTAATTTACAACCAGGTAAATATTATGTGAAAGAAGTTTCAGCTCCAGACTATGTTGATTTCGATCCTCAAGCAAAAGTAATTTTTGAAGTTAAATCAGATGCTGTAAATGGAGTTAAGTTGCCAATTCCGAATAAGGTGAAAACTACATCTATTGCAGGGACGAAGACGTGGAAAGGCGATAACGAGAAAGACCGTCCAAGTTCAATCAAAGTAGAGTTACTACAAAATGAGAAAGTAGTAGACACGAAAGAAGTAACAGCGGCAGATGGTTGGAAGTACAAATTTGACAACCTACCAGCATATGATGCAAATGGAGTAGCATACAAGTATGAAGTAAAAGAACAACCGATAGATGGATACACAACAGAAGTAAATGGTTATGACATTACAAATACAAAAGTGGTACAAACAACTAAGGTAGAAGGAACAAAAACATGGAAGGACGGAAATGCGCAAAGTCGTCCAACGATGATTAAAGTAGACTTACTACAAAATGGTACAGTGATTGCGACGCAAGAAGTGAGCGAAGCAACAGGATGGAAATATGAATTTAAAGATTTGGTAATAAACGATGTAGCCGGAACAGCATAT